>JBQEKJ010000173.1:2288-5183 GCA_052103835.1 Pauljensenia sp. | reverse complement strand
TCAGCGTCGTGGTCGCGGTGGTTGTGGCCGCGTCCTGGTACTCGCTCCAGCTCGCCAAGCGTCTCGACCGACTCCACTGGCGTCTGTTGTCCACGCGGGACGCACTGGACCGACTCACCGTGCGCCGTGCCTCCGAGGCGCGCCTCGTGGTCTCCTCCGGACTGCTGGCCTCTGACGGTGCCGCTTCCATCGACCATGCGGCCCTGGCCTGTCTGACGGGGGAGGAGGCCCTCTTCGTCATGGATGACCTGGACCGTCGGCGCGACGGGCTCCACGACGGGGTGGTGGACGAGCATGCCGTGGCCGAGCGCAATGAGCGGGAGTCCGCCCTCACCCGGGCGATCCGGGAGACCCTGACCCCCGACCTGCGCGACAGTGTGGCTCGGACTCCCAAGGGGCGTGAGCTCCTCGACTCCCTGGACATGGCCTGCTACCGGGTCCAGCTGGCCCGGTCGATGCACAACCTGGACGTGTCCCAGGTGCTGCACCTGCGTGACAAGCCGTGGGTGCGCCTGCTGCGGCTCTACGGCCGGGCCCCGGCCCCCGCGACCATCGACTTCGACGACGCGACGGGGGCTGCGAGTGCCTGAGGGTGAGGGAACCATGGACGAGGACGGCGGCCGGTGGGGCGGCCCGGGTGAGGAGTACCGGTTGGGGCGGATCGCCGGACCGGGGTCCGGTGCTGCGGCGAAGGCGGTGGAGGTCCCGGCGACGGGCGGCCCCCGGCCCGGTGCGGGAGCTCCCGTGTGGGACGTCCCGCGCAGGCGTCGCTCGCTGCCCTGGTTCGAGATCATCTTCATGGGCCTCGGTGTCGCGGGGGTGCTGGCCCTGGTCGTCGGGTACGTCGTGTCCGGCGGTGTCGTCTCGACGGTGCTCATGTCCGTGCTCGCGCTGTTCCCCCTCCTCTTCGTGCTGACGCTGCTGCGCCACATCGACCGGTGGGAACCCGAACCGCTCGGGCCGTGCGTGGTGGTCCTGCTGTGGGGAGCGGGTGTCGCCACACTGGCGGCCTCCATCGTCAACACGGCCATGCTCACCAATGTCGCCATGGTCACGGGGGACTACCGCAGCTCCATGGCGGTGGTCGCCGTGTTCGTCGCTCCCGTCGTCGAGGAGTTCCTCAAGGGCCTGGGCGTCGTGCTCATCGTGCTGTGGCGGCGCACCAGCCTGAACTCCCCGTTGGACGGCATCGTCTACGCCGGGTACGCGGGGGCGGGATTCGCCTTCGTGGAGAACATCCAGTACTTCCTGGAGGCGGGCCAGTCGGGCGGTTTCGCCTTCGGAGCGGTCGTCTTCATGCGCGGAGTGCTCAGCCCGTTCGTGCACCCCATGGCGACGTCCTTCATCGGTCTGGCCCTGGGATGGGCCGTGGTGCGCATGCGTTCGCGGTGGGCCTGGGTGTGGATGTGGCCGCTGGGATGGCTGGTCGCGGTGGTGGTCCACGGTCTGTGGAACCTGTTGGCCAGCAGTGCGGGGATGTCCTGGGTCGGCTGGTACCTGGCCGTGGAGTTCCCGCTCTTCGCCTGCTGGATGATTGCGCTCCTAGTCTCCGCACGCCGGGAGGCGGGCACCATTGCCCGCGGCCTGGAGCCGTATGTGCGCACCGGGTGGATCCTGCCTGCGGAGATCCCCATGGTCGTCGAGCGCAGTGCACGCAGGAACGCCCGGAAGTGGGCGCGCACCGGGGGACGCTCCTCACTGCGGGCGATGCGCACCTTCCAGTCCAACGCCGCGAGCCTCGGACTGGACCAGGTGATGATGTCCCGCGTCGGGCGCCAGGAGGACCGTGTCGCCCATGACCGGGAGCTCCTGGAAGGCCTGGGACAGGCACGTCACGAGTTCCTCCGCGCAACCCGGACCGCCGCAGCGCAGGCCGGGATGGGCGCATGACGGACCTGGGGCCCGAGTGGGTGCCTGACGAACAGGGCATCCCGCACCGTGAGGCGGGCCGGGTGGTGCTCTTCGACCCCCACGGACGCCTGCTGCTCGCGATCGGGCACGATCTGCACCAACCCGAGCGTCACTGGTGGTTCACGATCGGCGGTGGACTCGTCGCGGACGAGACCCCCCGCGAGGGGGCGTCGCGGGAGTTGCTCGAGGAGACGGGGATCCACGTGCTCCCCTCCCAGATGGTGGGGCCCGTGCTCTACAGACGCGCGGAGTTCGATTTCCTCAATGTCACGGCCCGCCAGGACGAGTGGTTCTTCGTGGCCCACACCGCCCGGGTGTCACTCGACCGGGCAGGGTGGACGGACCTCGAGCGCGAGGTGGTCGACGGGCAGAAGTGGTGGGACCTGGACGAACTGGAGGCGGAGTCACAGCGCGTGCAGGTCTACCCCCGCGCCCTGGTGTCCCTGGCGCGCTCCTGGCGGCAGGGGTGGGACGGCACGACGCTCACCGTCCACGAGGGGCGCGATCCATCCTCCTGAGCTGCTCAGTCGAGGGAACGCAGCGCTGCCAGACATGCCCCCAGGGTGGCGACCTCCAGGTCGGGCGGGATCAGGACCAGACGTGAGGCCAGGTCCATCTGGGTGAGGAACCCCGAGTCCCGTGCGCGGCGGCGCAGGGTGGCCCGCAGCTCGTCCAGGAACGGTTCCCCGGCCTCACTGACGCCGCCCCCGATGAGGATGGCCGCCACGTCGACACCGAGCCCGACCAGGGTCACTGCGTGGGCAACTGCACCCATCCACTGCTCGAGCACCGAGCGGGCGTGGGGATCGCCCTCGTGCGCGCACCGGAGGAGGTCCGTCACCGGGCGTGTGGTGGGGCCCGTGTCCCACATTCCCGCCAGGGCACGCCCGGAGGCGTAGAGCTCCAGGCAGCCGTGCTGTCCGCAGGGGCACAGGGGCCCGTCCTCGCGGAAGGGGATGTGCCCGATCTCCCCGGCACTTCCCC
>JBQEKJ010000173.1:800-2278 GCA_052103835.1 Pauljensenia sp. | reverse complement strand
ATCCGGTACGAGGGACCCCGTCCAGCACCATCCCGGCGGCCAGCCCCGTGCCGAGCGAGACCAGAGCCACGTCATCGCCGACCCCCAGCGCATGCGCGGCACCGAGGGTGGCAGCGGCGACGTCGTTCTCCAGGTGCACCGGGATCCCGGTGCGCCCGGCGACCAGGTGAGCCAGGGGGAGTGCCTCGGCACCGATGCCGACATTGACACCGTTCGTGACAGTACCGAAGGCCGGGGACACCACTCCGGGGATGCCGATGCCGATCGCGCGCACGTCGACCTGCCCGTTCCCTCCGACCTTTCCGGCGAGTTCGGCGAGCACCTCGTCGACACCGTCGAGGAGGCCGTCCGCCCCGTGGCGGGTCCTGCGGCGTGCAGTGGCGACGGCGCCCCTGGAGGAGTAGGCGGTGGCCAGGGTCTTGGTCCCGCCGATGTCGATGCCGACGGCCACCTCCCCCGTGCCCAGTGCGGGGACATCCCCGCGATGCGTCGGGTTCATCCCTTCACCGCGCCGGAGACGAGGCCTGAGGTCATGCGTCCCTGGACGATGAGGAAGAAGATGATGACGGGTACCGCGATCAGCGACGAGGCGGCCATGACCTGCGCCCAGTCGACACCGCGGTTGACGGATGCGTTGAGGAATCCTCGCAGCCACAGCGGCAGGGTCTGGGCACTGGCCTCCGGGAGGGCGACCAGCGCGATGGTGAACTCGTTCCAGGCCTGGAGGAAGGCATAGACCCCGGAGGCGACCAGTCCGGGCGCCAGCAATGGGAAGGTGATGCGGATGAAGGCCTGGGTCCGTGAGAGCCCGTCGACCATGGCTGCCTCCTCGAGCTCCGCGGGCACGCCGGCGACGAAGCCGCGCAGCATCCACACCGTGAAGGGGATGACGGCCGCGGAGTAGAGGATGGTCACACCCAGCACAGAGTTCAGACCGAGGGCGGGCACCGAGGCGCCGACCGTGGAGAGCATCTTGTACTGGGCGATGAAGAGGCCCTCTGCCGGGAGCATCTGGATGAACAGGACCGCCAGCACGAAGGCCTTCCTGCCCCGGAAGCGGAAACGGGAGATCGCCAGGGCGGCCAGGAACGCGAAGGCGAGGACCACGGCGACAGTGAGGAGCGTGATGGACAGGCTCATGCGCAGGGCCGTGGCGAATCCGGGGTCGCGCACCACCCGCGAGAAGTTGGACAGCGTCGCGTGGGTGGGGAGGAACGAGGGCGGGATCTGGCGGAGCCGCGCATTGGGGGTGAGCGCGGACAGGAGCATCCAGTAGACGGGGAAGACCCAGGCCAGTGCCACCACCACACCGAGGAGGTTGAGGAGCACCCGGGAGGGGCGGAGACGCGGGCGGTGGGTGAGCGCACGGGTGGCGGGGGCCGTGCGGTCACGTGAGATCGTCGGCACGCTCATTGGGCGTCCTCCTTCATGAGGGAACGGACGTAGGGCCAGCTGAGCACCACGGTGAGGACCAGGAC
>JBQEKJ010000173.1:0-790 GCA_052103835.1 Pauljensenia sp. | reverse complement strand
CCCCGAAGTCCTGTCGGCCGATGCCCAGCTCGTAGATGAGGTTGCCCAGCAGGTTGGTCTCCGCCACCGGGGCGCCCGCGTCCTGGAGGAGGCGGATCTGGGCGAAGACCCGCAGGTCCCAGATGATCTGCAGCAACAGGACGATGGAGAGGACGGGCCTGACCATCGGCAGGAGGATGTGGCGGAGGAGCTGGGTGGGGGAGGCCCCGTCGAGCTCGGCGGCTTCGAGGATCTCCTCGGGCACCTGGGTGAGGCCCGCGAAGAGGGACAGTGCGACGAAGGGGACCGACATCCAGATGATGACGAGGGAGGCGACGAGGAAGAAGGTCGAGGGCCTGGACAACCACGAGAACTGGTTGAACCCGCTGAGCCCGATGGAGGTGAGGAGCCAGTTCACGACGCCGGTGCGGTAGTCGAAGAGCCAGCGGAAGACCGTCACGGCGGCGACCATCGGCATGGCCCATGCCAGGAGGAGGCAGACCTGGATCGTCATGCGCACAGGGGTGGTCACCGAGCGCATGAGGAGCGCGCATCCGAGTCCCGCCGCGACCGTGACCAGGGCGTTGAAGAGGCAGAAGGCGATCGAGCGGAGGACGACCTCCCACAGGCGGCCATCGGCGAAGACCCGGGCGAAGTTGTCCAGCCCGACGAAGGTGGGTGGCTGGCCGAACTGCTGGGCCAGGCCGTACTCCTGCAGGGAGGTGATGACCTGCCAGATGATCGGGTACCCGAGGCCGGCCAGCAGGACCAACAGGGAGGGCAGGAGCAGTGCGTGGGGCAGCGGACTGTG
>JBQEKJ010000172.1:0-5192 GCA_052103835.1 Pauljensenia sp. | reverse complement strand
GTGCTCCTCCACGGGGACGTCCATGCGTGCGACGGGCTCGTAGTCGGAGGCGTTGATGATCTTCTGCCACTTGAACGGCGGGGAGACGACGACGTCGCCACCCTGGAACTCGGACCACTGCAGCACGTTGCGGAAGGCTGCGGAGAGCAGGCGTGAACGGAAGCCCCGCTCCTGGAAGATCCGGTAGGCGTTCTTGAAGGCGGCCACGCCGGCCCACTCCAGGGAGGAGGGGTCGATGAAGATGCTGTCGCGTGCGACGACCGACTTCAGCCAGTCATCGAGACGTCCGACCATGATCGTCACGACGGGCCCCATCGATGCGGTCTCCAGGCCCTCGGCATCGCGACGCTCCAGGCCCCGCTCGATCGCCTCCGCTGCGCGGACGGCCTGGGGCACGGAGAAGGAGACCGTGACGTTGATGGAGACCCCACGGTAGGTGGCGTCCTCGATCGCCTCGAGCCCCGTCCTGGTGGCGGGGATCTTCACGACGATGTTCGGGGCGAGCTCGGAGAACTCGACGGCCTGGTCGGCGAGCTTCTGGGCATCGCGGTGGAAGCGGGGATCGGTCTGGACGGAGAGACGGCCGTTGCGGCCCTTGTGCTCGTCGAAGGTAGGACGCAACAGCGCGGCAGCCTCGACGGACATGTCCTTGACTGCCTGCCAGCCGATCTGGGACTCACCCCAGGTGGGGTGGGCGTCGGCGATGGCCTTGATGCGCGGGGTCCACACGTCGGGGTGCTTCGAGATCGTCGTGTAGGCGATGACCGGGTTGCAGGTCGCGCCGACACCACCGAACGCGATGGACTGGGTGAGTTCATTGAGGTCGGAGGAATCGTTCCACAGCACGGTCGGGAAGTTCCGGGTCGCGGTGAGGAGCGGGCCGGGCGTGAAGGTGGGGGTGCTCACTGAATTCTCCTGAGATCGGACGTGGGGTCTGCCGTCGTCGGCAGGCCCAGATCGATGCACCACTAGTCAATGACATGCCGCGGGCAATGTCAAGTGTTTGTCAGTACATTCTCTGGAGTGTCCGCCCCACCGGACTATTCGGTGACGAGGGTGAAGTGGAAGGAGTAGAGCGAGGCGTTGTAGACGTGGCGCCCGTACTCCACGACCTTCCCCGAGGGGTCGTAGGCCGTGCGTTCCATGGTGAGGAGGGCATCGCCCTCCTCCAGGTCGAGCTGTTCCGCGTCGGTGGCGTCCGCGGAACGGGCACCCACGGACTGGCTCGCGGAGGCCATCTGGATCCCTGCGTTCCGCAGGCAGGCATACAGCCCGTGCTTCGTCATCTCCGTCAATGAGGGTGCGATGTCGGCGGGGAGCAGGTTCGTCAGGAGGGCGAGCTTGCGGTCGTCGATCCACCTCCTGCGTTCCACGCGCACGACCTCGGTACCGGGCTCACATCCGAGGTGGGTGGCATCCTCCTCGAGGGCGAAGCGCACCTCGTAGCTGAGCACCTCGGTGTGCGGCTCGAACCCGGCCTTCACCAGGTCGTCGTTGAGTGAGGTCAGCGAGAGGGGTCGGCGCACGTGGGAGGGGGTCACGCGTGTGCCCACACCGCGCCGCCGGGTCAACAGGCCCCGGCCCACCAGGTCCTGGAGGGCACGGCGCGCCGTCGGGCGCGACACGTTGAGGCGTTGGGCCATCGAGACCTCGTCCTCGATGAGGTGGCCCGGAGGGAGCTGACCGGAGGTGATGAGCTCCTCCAGGGGCTTGGCGATCTGGTGGTACAGGGGCACGGGGGACGTGCGGTCCAGGTGGATCAGCGGTGTGTACGGCTCATCCAGGGCGGGGGAGGTCTCAGCCAAGGTGCAGCCCTCCTTTGCGACTGTGCGGCGATGATGCTCACATGATAGGCGAAAACCAGCCGAATCCTGTTTGTCAGCACAAAGACTTGACGGCGCGGCTCCATGGCAGCACACTTGTGTGAGGACCAACCCCGCAGATGTGGAAGGAACACGCACTCATGTCCAGCCCAGGAGCAGCACAGCTCGACGTCCTCACGATCGGACGCAGCGGCGTTGACATCTACCCCCTCCAGACCGGCGTCGGCCTGGAGGACGTGACCAGCTTCGGCAAGTTCCTGGGGGGGTCCCCGACCAATGTCGCGGTCGCGGCCGCCAGGATGGGTCAGCGCAGCGCGGTGATCACCGGGGTGGGCGACGACCCCTTCGGCCGCTTCGTGCGCCGGGAGATGCGGCGCCTCGGGGTGTCCGACCGCTACGTGGTGACCAACGAGAACTTCAACACCCCGGTGACCTTCTGCGAGATCTTCCCGCCGGACAACTTCCCCCTCTACTTCTACCGGGAGCCCTCCGCACCCGACCTGGAGCTCACGGTTGAGAACGTCCCCACCGAGGCCGTGCGGGACGCGCGCATCTTCTGGCTCTCCGTCACCGGGCTGTCGGTCGAACCCTCCCGGGGTGCCCACCACGCCGCCCTCGACCAGCGTGCCCGCGCGGGTTGGACCATCGCCGACCTCGACTACCGGGCCTCCTTCTGGCAGGACGAGGCCACCGCACACGCCGAGGTCGAGCGCATGCTGCCCAAGGTCAACGTGGCCATCGGCAACCGTGAGGAGTGCCGCATCGCGGTCGGGGAGACGGAGCCCGACCGGGCCGCCGATGCACTCCTGGAGCGCGGTGTCGACATCGCCGTGGTCAAGCAGGGTCTGCGCGGGACACTCGCGAAGACCCGCGAGGAGCGCATCGTCGTCCCCATCACCCCGGCCGAGGTCTGCAACGGGTTGGGTGCCGGTGACGCCTTCGGTGGTTCCTTCTGCCACGCCCTCCTGCAGGGCTGGGACGTCGCGCGCGCCGTCCTCTTCGCCTCGACGGCAGGGGCCATCGTCGCCTCGCGCCTGGAGTGCTCGACGGCCATGCCCACCGAGTTCGAGGTGGACCACCTCTTGGAGCGCTACCCCGAGGTCCAGCCCGTCATCGAGAAGCGCTGAGGCGGCCATGAGCTACATCGAGACAATCACCGAGATCCGCGCGACGGATCCGGCACGCATCGCCCGCGCCCTGACCGAGCGGCCACGTGCCGAACTGGCCGAGGCGGACCACCTCATGGTCATCGCCTGCGACCATCCCGCCCGAGGCGCCCTGGGGGCAGGTGCGGAACCGATGGCCATGGCATCGCGCGAGGAACTCCTCCAGCGTTGTGTGGCCGCCCTCTCGCGCCCGGGTGTCAACGGGTTCCTCGGTACGGCGGACCTGGTCGAGGACCTCGCCCTCCTGGGCGCCCTGGACGGGAAACTCGTGTGGGGATCCATGAACCGGGTGGGCCTCCAGGGCGCCTCCTTCGAGATGGACGACCGGTTCAGCTGCTACGACGCGCAGGGGGTGGAGGCCGCAGGCCTCGACGGCGGCAAGATGCTCACCCGCATCAACTACGCGGATCCGCACACGGCGGCCACGCTGGAGGCGTGCGCGAAGGCCATCGACGACCTCTCCGCACGAGGGCTCACCGCGATGGTCGAACCGTTCCTGTCCCAGTGGCAGGACGGTCGCATCGTCAACGACCTCTCCGCGGAGTCCGTCATCCGTTCCATCGCCATCGCGTCGGGACTCGGTCGGACCTCCGCCTACACCTGGCTGAAGCTGCCCTGCGTGGAGGACATGGAGCGCGTGATGGAGTCCACCACGTTGCCCAGCCTCATCCTCGGGGGCGAGGTGTCCGATGACCCCGAGGCCACACGAGCCGCGTGGGCACGAGCGCTCGCACTGCCCAATGTCCGTGGACTGGTCATCGGCCGGTCCCTCCTCTACCCGCCCGACGGAGATGTCGTGGCGGCTGTCGACAACGCTGTGGAGTTGCTGTGAACGACAAGACATACATCATCAGGGCCGGGGAGACGGCCCACGACATCTACGACCTCGACGTGACACCCGAGCGCGCCGGCTGGGAGTGGAGCTCCCTGCGCGTCATCACCCTCGACCCGGCCACCTCGGTCGACGTCCCCGGGGGGCCCGCAGAGTTCCTGGTGCTCCCGCTGCAGGGCGGCTGCGAGGTGGAGGTCGGGGGTGGGACCCACCGGATCACCGGCCGGGAGTCGGTCTTCACCGACATCACCGACTACCTCTACGTCCCTCGTGGCACGGACATCCGGCTGCGCAGTGACGAGGGCGCACGCATCGCCCTGCCGGGTGCGAAGGCGACGAAGGACCTGCCCGTGCGCTACTGCCCGCGGTCCGAGGTCACCACGGGGCTGAGGGGAGCGGGCCCCTGTTCCCGACAGGTGAACAACTACGCCCTGGGCAATGACGTCGAGACCTCGCACCTGCTGGCCTGCGAGGTCCTCACCCCCGGGGGGAACTGGTCCTCCTACCCCCCGCACAAGCACGACGAGAACTCGGACGTCGAGCGTGAGCTCGAGGAGATCTACTACTACGAGGTCCGCCCCGGCGAGGGCGACTCCGAGGGCTTCGCACTGCAGAGGATCTACCCTTCCCCCGGTCACGACATCGACGTGTGCACCGAGGTCCGCGACGGTGACGTGGTGGTCATGCCCTTCGGCTACCACGGCCCCAGCGTCGCGGCGCCGGGATACGACCTCTACTACCTCAATGTCATGGCTGGCCCCGCCGAGGACTCGGTGTGGCTCATGACCGACGATCCCGCCCACACCTGGGTCCGCCACTCGTGGGGGGACCAGAAGGTCGACCCGCGCCTGCCCATGACCCCGATGAACTGACCCCAGACCACACCACCCAGGAGCACATGATGACCACAGCTGCTGCCCCGACCGTCCGCCTCACGGTCGGTCAGGCGACGATCCGATTCCTCGTCAACCAGTTCAGTGAACGCGACGGCGTGGAGCACCGGCTCATCGCCGGGGCATTCGGCATCTTCGGCCACGGCAATGTGGCCGGGCTGGGGCAGGCCCTGCTCCAGACCGAGGTCGACCCCGAGCCTGACGGGGGTCGGATGGAGTACATCATGCCCCGCAACGAGCAGGGAATGGTGCACGCCGCCTCCGCCTTCGCGAAGACCACCAACAGGATGAGCACGTGGATGTGCACTTCCTCCATCGGGCCCGGCGCCCTCAACATGGTCACCGGGGCCGCCCTGGCCACCACCAACCGGTTGCCGGTGCTGCTCTTCCCCTCCGACCAGTTCGCCAGCAGGGTCCCGGACCCGGTGCTGCAGCAGGTCGAGAACGCCCAGACCCTGGACACCTCAGTCAACGACTG
>JBQEKJ010000171.1:0-5224 GCA_052103835.1 Pauljensenia sp. | reverse complement strand
CCCATGTCGTCATCATCTGGCCCCGGAGTCCCACGCGGACCCCGGGGCCGAACCATGTCTGCGACCGCCGCGGGCCCGGGCGCGCACCAACGCACCCCCGCGCTACTGTGACCCCATGAATCAGCCCGGGGGAGCAACGCAGGGGAACTCGGTGCGCGAGCACATGCCGGTGCGTTCGCACCTGGCGACCGGGGTCGGGTGGCTGGCCCGGGCGGCCTCGCGCACCCTGGGCCGCGGATCCGGCGGGATGATCGGGGGTGAGGTCGCCCTCGCGCTCTCCCCACGCGTCCTCGCCGACCTGGCCCGTGGGCGCCGCTGCGTCACCGTGACGGGGACGAACGGCAAGTCGACCACGAACCGCATGGTCCGGGCCGCGCTGTCGACCCGCTCCGCCGTCGCCTCCAACATCAACGGTGACAACATGCCCCCAGGAATCGTCACCGCCCTCATGGAGGCTCCCCGGGCCCCCTTCGCGGCCCTCGAGGTCGACGAGATGCACCTGCCCCTGGTCGCTGCGGACGTCGACCCGGCGGTCATGGTCCTGCTCAACCTCTCGCGTGACCAACTCGACCGTGTCGGGGAGATCGGCACCGTCGAGCGGCGCCTGCGTTCGGCGGTGGACACCCACCCCGGGGCGGTCGTGGTCGGCAACTGCGACGATCCCCTCATCGCCTCGGCCGCATGGGACTCCGCCCATGTCGTGTGGGTGGCCGCCGGAGGGGGCTGGGGAGCCGACTCGGTGGGCTTCCCGCGAGGTGGTCGCGTGGTGCGCACCGAGCACTCCTGGCATGTCGTCGACGGACCGGCGGACTTCACCCGCCCTGACCCGCAGTGGTGGTTGGAGGACGCCCGGCCCGGTTCCGCCGGTGCCGACGGTGCCAGCGCGGTGCTGGTCGGTCCCGACGGGATCCGCGAGGAGCTGCACCTGGCTCTCCCGGGTGTCGCCAACCTCGGCAACGCGGCCCAGGCCGTCGCGGCCGCGGTCGCGCTGGGAGCCGACGTACACGCGGCGGCCGCAGCCGTGTGCGATGTGAGCGAGGTCGCGGGGCGCTACTCGGTCCACGAGGTCGACGGGCGCCGCGTCCGGGTGATGCTGGCCAAGAACCCCGCGGGCTGGCAGGAGGCCATGACGATGATCGACCCGGAGGTCGACCAGGTGGTTGTGGCCGTCAATGGTCAGGTCCCCGACGGGCAGGACCTCTCCTGGTTGTGGGACGTGGACTTCACAGTCCTGGAGACCGGGCGCCGACGCACTGTCGTGGCGTGCGGGGAGCGCGGCGCGGATCTCGCGGTGCGCCTGGAGTACGACGGACTCCACTGCCGTCGTGTCGGGACACCCATGCAGGCCATCCAGCTGTGCCGCCCGGGCAAGGTCGAACTCCTCGCGAACTACACCGCCTTCCGCGATCTCAAGAAGGTCCTCGACGCCCGCGGTGGCGGTGTGCGGGGGACCGGCGCTGACGAGGGCGCACCCGGGTCGGGCAGTGGCGGGTCCGCGCGTGCGGCTGGCGCGGACAGTGTCATTGACGAGGGCGGGGCGGCGAGCTTTCCTGACGACTCCGGCGAAACGACACCGACAAGGGGGAGCGATGAGTGATTCCGTCCTGGGCATCGGCGTCCTGCTGCCCGAGGTCCTCGGCACCTACGGGGACACCGGGAACGCGTGGATCCTGCGTGAGCGTGCACGACGGCGCGGCATCGAGGCGGAGGTCCATGTCATCGACCTGGACACCCCGATCCCCGAGGGGCTCGACATCTACACCATGGGGGGTGGTGAGGACACCGCCCAGGCTCTGGCCGCCGACAAGTTTTCCACCGACCCGGGGCTGGTGCGTGCTCTCGACGCCGGTCATCCCCTGCTCGCGATCTGCGCGTCACTGCAGGTGCTCGGCCACTGGTACCGCGATGCCCGCGGCGAGCGCGTGGCCGGTATCGGGGTCCTGGACGTGACCACGGACCCCCAGGGGCACCGCACCATCGGGGAGCTCGTCTCCGAGCCCCTGCTCGAGGGGCTCTCCGACCTGCTCACGGGTTTCGAGAACCACGGTGGCGGGACGGTGCTGGGTCCGGATGCCGCACCACTGGGTCGTGTGCTGGTGGGTACCGGCAACGGGACACCTGAGGGGACCCGGCCCGCAGCGGTCGCCACCGACGGTGTCGTCCAGGGGGCGATCATCGCGACGTACATGCACGGTCCCGCCCTCGCCCGCAATCCCCAGTTGGCGGACCTCCTGCTCTCCCGCGCGGTCGGACGCGACCTGGAACCCCTCGACGTCCCCGGTGTCCCGGACCTGCGCCGGGAGCGGCTGGAGGCCACCGGCGCCCTGCGCGCCTGACTGGATCCTCTGACAGCGGACCTCGGGTTCGTCGGGTCGGTAGGTCGCGCCCTCGCCCGCCCCGGCGGGCGCGGCACGACACCGGGCGCGATGCAGGTGAGTGCGTGAGCGGGTTGCGGGAGGTCCTCCGACGTGTCCCCCGTCCGCGTCGGTCCACTCCCCGGGCGACTGTCGAGCAGCCCCGGCTAGACTTCAGACATCAATCTGAACCCCTGGAAGAGGCCGAGATGTCAACTCCGAACGACCCGACACCGGACGAGAGCCCTCGCTTCGGTCAGCGCTCACCCGGATGGAAGCCAGAGGACGAGTCCGCGACCCAGCCCGCTCAGAGCTCCGACACCCCGTGGCCGCAGTACGGCCAGACCTCCGGTTCCGCCCCAGGATCGCCCTGGCCACAGGCCGGCACGCCGGGCGGGCCCGGTGCGCAGACCGGAGCCCAGGCAGGTCCACAGATCCCGGTCTCTCCCGGGTATGGGTCCCAGCCTCCCTACGAGCAGCAGAACCCGGGTGTCCCCTCGGGTCCCTACGGTCCGGCCGGGGGTGCACCCGTTCAGCCGCTGCCGTCGCGTGCCTGGGCCATCGTCCTCATCGTGGTGGGTGCCCTGACCGCGACCGTGCTCGCGTTCGGGGTGTTCCTGACGGTCCTCCTCGCGGGCGCAGGCTTCCAGGACCTCGTCTCGAGCGCGAGTGCCGTCACGTCAGGGTCGACGGTGACCGTCGACCAGTCCGGCTCCTACCTGGTCAGTGCCACGGGTGGGGAGGCGATCAGCTGCACCCTGGAGGGCTCCGATGGTTCCACCCATGCCCTGGGCGAGACGACGGGGAACTCCTCCGTCGTCCTCGGGATGGGTATCCCCGCCGGTGACTACACCCTGGAGTGCACCGGTGCGGACACAGGTCAGCTGGTCGGGATGACCGGGGTCGACGCTTCGACGTTGACGTCTGCCGGAACCCGCTCATTCCTCTGGGGAACGGTGGTCGGTGTCCTGGGCATCGCACTGACGATCGGCGGCATCATCTGGTTGGTGAAGGTGAACCGTCGGCGTCGTGAGCTCCAGCGCGGCCAGTGGAACATGGGTCCCTACCGGGCCTGACGTCCCTGCCGGGCCTGACCGACAGACTGTCCTGCCGGCGCTCCCGGAGTCCCGGGCAGGTGAGCTGACGGGCCGGTCCCACGGCTCGCCAGGTCGGCGTGGCGAGCCGTGGCACCTCACGGGTCGTCCGCATCGGTGGTCCCGCCCTCGTGCGGTCAGTCCCCCAGGCGCCGCCAGAGGAACTCCCACACGAGTGCCTGGACGTGCGCGCGCTGGGCATTGTCCGCGGCTCCCGCATGCCCGCCCTCGATGTTCTCGAAGTAGAGGACGTCGGCGCGTCCTTCCAGCATCCGCCAGACCATGGTCCGCGCATGTGCTGGGTGGACCCGGTCGTCGCGCGTGGAGGTCGTGATGAGCACCGGGGGATGTGCGCGTGCCGGGTCCCACAGGTGGAAGGGGCTGTACTCCTGCAGCCACCCCCACTGCTCGGGGTCGTCGGGGTCGCCGTACTCGGCCATCCAGGACGCCCCCGCCAGGAGCGTGTGGTAGCGGCGCATGTCCAGGAGTGGAACCTGGACGACGACCGCTCCGAACAGGTCCGGTTCACGCACCAGCATGTTGCCCGTCAGCAGGCCGCCGTTGGATCCGCCCTGGATACCCAGGCGCGACGGGGTCGAGACGCCGCGGGCGACCAGGTCCCTCGCGACCGCGGCGAAGTCCTCGTAGGCACGGTCGCGGTGCTGGCGAAGGGCGGAGCGGTGCCACGCGGGACCGTACTCTCCACCGCCCCGGATGTTGGCGACCACGTAGGTCCCACCCTGTTCCAGGAGGGCCCGGCCCACGCCGGGGGCGTAGTGGGGGAGCAACGAGACCTCGAAACCGCCGTATCCGTACAGGAGGGTGGGCGCCGTCGGGTTGCCCCCGGGGCGACCGACCTGGAAGTAGGGAACGCGGGTCCCGTCCGGTGAGGTTGCGAAGTGCTGGGTGACCTCGATGCCGGTGGGGTCGAAGAGCGCTGGCGCCTGTCGCACGACCCGGGTGGAACCCACGGCACCCGCCGCGTCGAGGTCCAGGAGCATGAGTGTGGTCGGTGTGGTGAAACCGGAGACGGTCAGCCACAGTCGGTCGTCCTCGAAGGGGGTGACGGCACCCACCGACACCGTCGCCAGGGGCGGCACCTCCGTGTCCCCCAGGTCCAGGTCGTGCACGGACCACGTCTCCGCCGCCACGGGCGCCGCCGCAGGCCCTGCAGCCGACGCAGTCGCGGTGTCGCCCTCGTCGCCATCTGCCACAGTGTCGGTACTCGTGACCGCGTCCGGGCGGTCAGCGTCGGTCGGGCGGTCAGCGTCGGTCGGGTCGGCCTGTGCCATCGCGTCGGCATCAACGTCGGCCACAGCCCCCTCCTCCGATGGGGTCGGGGTCGCCACGCGCAGACGGGAGGTGACGTCATCGAGCAGTGAGAGGACGACATGGTGCCGGGTGGCGGTGAACCCGTCCAGGAAGGTGTGGGTGTCGGGCTGGAAGATCGGGTGCACGCGACGGGAACCCTCCAGGAAGGCGTCCAGGTCGAAGGCGAGCAGTGAACCCGCAGCCCAGGTCCGCTCCTCCAGGGACCAGTCCTCCCGCAGCGCCACCAACAGCCATTCCCGCCAGGCGGCCACGTCGGCGGAGGAGGGCGCGTCGATGGGAACCGGCTCGATCTCGCCCCCGTCCGCGACTCCCTCCCGCGCACTGCGCAGCAGGTAGGTCGTGGAGTGGTGGAAGTCGTGGGCGACCTCCGCCCAGGAGCGCTCGAAACCGGGGGTGTGGTCGTGGTGGGCGCCCACTGCCAGGTCGTCCGCGTCCCCGCGGATG
>JBQEKJ010000170.1:0-5231 GCA_052103835.1 Pauljensenia sp. | reverse complement strand
CAGTTCGCGGGCGTCGAGGTCATCGGGCAGTTCGCGCCGTTCGATGGCGGAGGTGATGAGCCGGGTCCACCTGGCCGCCATGGTGTCGAAGGCATCGGAGACGATGCCGAGCATCTCGGGATCCTCGACCACCTTCGGGTCCTGCGTCATGCGCCCGACGCGGCAGCCACGTGTGCCCGGCCGCGGGCGCAGGAGGCGTTCCTCGATGTCGACGAGGGCGGGGCCGTCGCCGTCCGGATCGGGATTGTCGGCCAGTGCGGCCGCCACATTTGCCCGCATGGCCTCCGTGGCGAGCTCATGTTTGCCGGAGAAGTGGTGGTAGAGCGAGCCCTGCCCGACTCCGGCGGTGGACATGACGTCGCGGGGGCTGGTCGCGGCGTATCCCCTCTCCCAGAGGAGATCGGCCATCGCCGCGATGAGGCGGTGGCGGGAGTCCTTCGTGTCCTCGGTCATGACCTCACTATACCTACTGGTATGTACACGCGCAAGAGGGGCGAGGGCGCGAAACACGGGAAGTCGGGAGTAGGGGAGGTGCGGGAACGTCTGGGGAGCGTGGGTTCCCGTGTCATGGGATCCGGAGCGGGCACAGGTGCCGGGGCGGCAGTCCCGGGTTGGTGCGCGTGCAGCGAAGTGAGGCCATGAATGCGGACTCCTGTGGACTCCCTGGCGCGCCCTCGTGAAGTGTGCGCAGGTGGGCGTGTGTCGGTATCCTCAGGGTGTGGGACCTCGCTGAGGTGCGACCGGCCCCGCACCAGTTGCACCGGGTCGGCACGGAAGACGCCCGGGACCACGGTCATGGACTTCAGGTGAGAAGACCGGGGTTCGTGCCCACGACGAGAGGACTGGAACTGAGCGAGCATGCCGACGCGGGCGTGGGCGGGCCGCCCGTTCGCCAGTCAACCCCGCAGGACCGCGCCATTCGGAACAGGGGCCTCGCGCGGACGTGGTCAGGAGTTCGTGGCGCCGGTACGCCGACGGACGTGGTCGGGTCATCGGAGAACCCGCGATGAGTCGGCGACCCGCATCCGGCCCGGCACAGGTCGCGCCCGAGGCCTCGGGCGGAGCTGACCGCAGGCGCGAGCGACGCATCGTCCGCTCACGCAACTACTTCCACTTCATCCTCTTCGCTGGGCCGAACATCGCGCTGATCCTGATGTTCATCTACTACCCCCTGGTGATGAACCTGCGCTACTCCGTGTTGGACTGGCGCCTCGGATCCACCACCGCCCGCACGGTGGGACTGGCGAACTACAAGGAGTTCTTCACCTCGCCCCACGGTCTGGAGGTCTGGCGCGTCACCATCGTCTTCACAGTCGCCACCGTGGCGGGGGCCATGCTGCTGGGACTTCTGATGGCACTGGTCCTCAACCAGAGGCTGCCAGGTCGGACCCTGGCCAGGACCGCCATCTTCTCGCCCTACGTCCTCTCGGGCGTCGGCATCGGCATGGTCTGGAACTTCATCTTCGACCCCCGTCTGGGCGTGCTGCGCTACGTGTTCCAGTGCTTCGGGCGCACCTCACCGGAGTGGTTCAACGATCCGAGCCTGTCGTTGCTCATGGTGATCATCGTCTACATCTGGAAGAACCTCGGATATGCGGCCGTCATCTTCATCGCCGGCCTCCAGTCGATCCCGACGGACCTCCTGGAGGCCGCGGAGATCGACGGAGCAGGTTCGGTGCGCAAGTTCTTCAGCGTGGTCCTGCCACTTTTGAGCCCGACCGTGTTCTTCCTGACCATCACGATGATCCTCAACTCCATGCAGGCCTTCGACATCCTGCGCGTCATGACACCTGCGGGCAATGGCACCAACACGATCATCTTCGAGATCTACCTGCAGTCCTTCGGGGCCTACCAGAGGGCCGGCTATGCGGGGGCAGTCTCGGTGATCCTGTTCATCACCCTCTTCGCCATCACGGCGGTGCAGATGCGCTACGTGGAGAGGAAGGTGCACTACCAGTGAGCACCGACACCAGCGCCGATCCCGGTTCGTACCCCAGCACCGAGTCCGGTCCCGCCGCCACACCGGAGGTCCTGCGACCGACGAAGGTGGCCCGCGACCCCTCCGACTGGAAGCGAGCGTTCTCCCGTCAGAACCTCGCCGCGACCCTCTTCGCCGGCTATGTCCCGATGATCCTTGCCTTGGTGATCATCGCCCTGCCGCTGCTGTGGATGGTGATCTCCTCCTTCAAGCCGGCCTCCGAGATCGTCACCGTCAATCCGACCTTCCTGCCAGCCGATCCGACCACGGCGAACTACGTGAAGGTCGCTGATCGTGTGCCGCTGGCGAGCGCCTTCCGCAATTCCGTCATCGTCACCGTGGTGGGGGCGACCATCAAGGTGTTCCTTGCCATCACCACAGCCTATGCGCTGGTGTTCATCAGGATCCCGGGCCGCAAGTTGATCTTCATGGGAATCCTCGTGGCGCTCATGGTCCCACCCGAGGCCGCCATGTTGCCGAACTACATCACCATCTCCACCCTCGGTGGGCGCAACACCCTGTGGGGGATCATCCTCCCGACCCTGGGTACCGCTTTCGGCACCTTCCTGCTGCGCCAGCAGTTCCTCACCCTGCCCCCCAGCCTGCTGGAGGCTGCGGAACTGGACGGTGCGGGCCACTGGCGCCGCCTGTGGCAGATCGTCGTGCCGGTCACGATCCCCACCATCGCGACGGTCTCCCTGGTCACGGTCGTCAGCGAGTGGAACTCGTTCCTGTGGCCGCTGATCATCACCGACAGACCGGACAGCATGACGCTGCCCGTCGCACTCAACCTGCTCCAGTCCCTGGAGTCCAACACCGGGAACTACGGCGTGCTCATGGCCGGCGCAGTCCTGGTCATCGCGCCCGTCCTCGTCGTCTTCGCAGCCCTGCAGCGCTACATCGTCGCCGGTCTCACCCAGGGCGCGGTCAAGCAGTGACACCCCACAGAAGAGTTGTCCACCCACATCGAAAGGTTCACGACATGAGAGCACGAAGGATGTCACGTCCGATGACGGCCGTGGCCGCCGCAGGGGTCGCGGCCCTGGCGCTGGGCGCCTGCGGTGGCCCCACCGTCGACGGAGGCGACGCGGCCTCCGGGGAGTCCGGTTCCGCCGAGGCCGTGGACTGGAGTTCGGTCGAGCCCGCACAGGAGATCACGTTCTGGTCCAACCATCCCGGTGGCTCGCTCGATGTCGAGAACGAACTGGTCGCCCAGTTCGAGGAGGAGACCGGCATCAAGGTCGAACTGGTGACTGCCGGAGCCAACTACGCGGAGGTCTCCCAGCGTTTCCAGACAGCCCAGACCAGCGGCGACCAGGGGGACCTGGTCGTCCTCTCCGACGCCAACTGGTTCAACGCATTCCTCGCCGACTCCATCACACCGGTGGATGATCTCCTCGGCGCGGTCGATGTCGACTCCTCCTCCTACGTCGATGCCCTCTACGAGGACTACCTCTACGACGGCAGCCACTTCGCCCTGCCCTATGCGCGCTCGACCCCGCTGTTCTACTTCAACAAGGAGCACTACAGGGATGCCGGGCTTCCCGAGGAGGCTCCGACGACATGGGACCAGGTCAAGGAGTACTCGGAGAAGCTCAAGGCCGCCGGTCACGACACTGCCTTCGGGTTCCCGCCCGAGGCCGAGTACCCGGCCTGGACCATGGCCAACCTGGTGTGGTCCTACGGTGGGGCGTGGAGCGACGAATGGGACTTCTCCGCCGCCCACAGTGAGGCCACGGTCGAGGCTCTCACCTTCGCCCAGGCGGCGGTGCAGGACGGGTGGGCCACGGTGGTCTCCACCGCGCCCCAGACTGACTTCGCAGCCGGAGGTGCCAGCCAGGTGATCGCCTCCACGGGTGCACTCAGCGACACGTTGGAGACCGCCAGTTTCGACGTCGGCGTCGGATTCCTCCCCACGGGACCCTCCGGTGACGAAAAGGTCGTCCCCACGGGTGGCGCAGGCATCGCGATCGCCTCGAAGTCCTCACCGGAGAGACAGAAGGCCGCGGCCATGTTGGCCACCTTCCTGACCAATGCAGCCTCGACGGCGACATTCTCCCAGGCCACGGGCTACCTGCCGGTCCAGAAGGACGTCGACATGACTTCCGTGTACGCCGACCAGCCGGAGTTCGAGGTCGCCGTCAACCAGCTGGAGCGTGCACGCGTCCAGGACTTCAGCCGCGTGCTGCTGCCGGGTGGCGACCTCGCGCTCGCCGGTGGGCTGACGAAGATCCTCACCCAGAATGCGGACCCCGCGTCCACGATGGAGGGGGTCGCCACAGAGCTGCAGACCCTCTACGACCGGGACCTCAAGAGCCTGCTCGAGAAGTAGGCGCCGCGGGACCCTGCCCGGGATCCGAATCGGAACCCGGACTCAGGACTCGGGAGACCCACACGGACTCCGTCCCGCGCACCGTCTCCCTCCCACACACGGACCCCGTCCTCGCACCCTTTCGGTGTGATGGCGGGGTCCGGCCTTGTGCCGGGGGAAGGGAGGCGAGGGACCCCGCCGGGGCGGCCCGTGGGAGCGGTGGCGACGGTGTCCGTCCGTGGCAGCAGGGTGGCGAGGATGTCGAGCCGCCCCCGTCGATGCCGCGCCGCACCCTCAGTGCTTGGCGCGCGGCTTGGCCCGCGAGGTCGGCTCCGCCGACAGCGGGTCCTCCGGCCAGGGGTGGCGGGGGTAGCGTCCGCGCAGTTGGGCGCGCACCTGCGCGTACGGCCCCGCCCAGAAGGACGCGAGATCCGAGGTCACCGCGACCGGGCGTCCTGCAGGATCCAGCAGGTGCAGCACCACCGGCACCTGCCCGGCGGCCACGCGCGGCGTGTCCACCCATCCGAAGGCCTCCTGGACGCGCAACGAGAGCACGGGACGTCCGCTGGACCAGTCCAGGGCGCGTGACCCCCCGGTGGGCACCCGCAGGCGTTCCGGGGCGAGCTCGTCCAGATGTGCGGCCTCGGGCCAGGGCAGCAGGGAGCGCAGTCCTCCCAGGGTGTCGACGCTGCGCAGCGCTCCTCCCCGGGCCAGTCGGGCCAGGTCCGCCCCCAGCCAGGTGTCGAGGTGCTCGACCAGGGCCTCGTCCGAGACGTCCGGCCAGGGTGCGCCGAGCGCCTCGCGGAGGACCGCCAACCGTTCCCGCAGGGAGCGTGCCCCATCGCTCCAGGGCAACAGGTCGAGACCGTCGCGGCGCAGGGCATCGGCGACCACCTGTGCCCCGGTGGCCTCGGGCACGCGGGGGAGCTCGCGCTCCTTCAG
>JBQEKJ010000169.1:0-5246 GCA_052103835.1 Pauljensenia sp. | reverse complement strand
TGGTCGTGCTGCGCCCCGGCGGGGAGGTGGCCCAGGCGGGCACACCCGCCGAGATCCTGGCCCACCCCGACGACGCCTTCGAGGAGGCCTTCATCGGCGCGGGGTCCTCCTCGCGCAAACTCCACGTGGAGGACCACGCCGGCACCCGCGTCGTCGTGGACGGCTCGGGTCGCGTCTCCGGGGTACTCGCCCCATGACCTGGCTCCTGGACAACTCCCGCACGGTGGTCTCCCTGTTGGGCTCCCACGTGGTCCAGGCCGGTGTGGCGGTGCTCGCCGCCTTCGTGATCGCCGTGCCCCTGGCGCACCTGGCAGCGCGACGCGGCTGGCTGCGCGGCGTGGTCGAGACCGGCTCCGGTCTCATGTACGCCATCCCCTCCCTGCCGCTCCTCGTCGTCCTCCCCCTGGCGCTCGGCACCGGGTTGCGCAGCGTCGTCAACGTGGTGGTGGCCCTGACCATCTACGGACTCGCGCTCATGGTGCCCCAGGCCTGCGCCGCCTTCCGCAGCGTGGACCCACAGGTGCTCGACTCCGCGACAGCGGTGGGATACGGCCCCCGGGCCCTCTTCGCCCGTGTCGAGCTCCCCCTGGCCGGCCCCGCCCTGCTGGGTGGGCTGAGGATCGTCTCCATGAGCACGATCGCCCTGGTCACAATCGGCGGGGTGCTCGGGGTGCCGAGCCTGGGCATGCTCTTCGTCGACGGGTTCCAGCGCGGCATCCTCGCCGAGATCCTCTCCGGGCTGGTCCTCACGGTCCTCCTGGCGCTGGCGGCAGATGCGGCCCTGGTGGGGCTCGGTCGTGTGCTCATGCCGTGGACGCGCACGTCGCGGAAGGGGAGACACGCCCACGGACACGTCGGCCGTCCCACGGCGCCCCACCAGCCCGGTGTGTCGCGGCAGCCCGGGCAACTCGACCAGCTCGCGGTCCCGGACCAGCCCGCACCGCCCGAACAGTCCGGCCGGTCCACCCACCCCGGGGTGCGGGCATGAACCAGATCCTGCTCGCCTGGCAGTGGCTCCTCGACCCGGCTCACCTGACGGGCCCGTCCGGCATCCTCACGCGCACGACCCAGCACCTGGGACTCACCGCCCTGGGGGTGGGAGTGGCCGCCCTCGTCGCGGTGCCCCTGGGTCTGTGGGTGGGTCACAGCGGACGAGGGCGGGGCCTCGTCATCGCCACCACGGGCGCTGCGCGCGCCATCCCGACCCTCGGCCTGGTGACCCTGTTCGGACTGGCATTCGGCATCGGCATGACCGCGCCCGTCCTGGCCCTCGTCATCCTGGCGGTGCCCGCCCTGGTCGTCGGCGCGTGCTCGGCATGCGAGGCGGCCGGGCGCGACGTCGTCGATGCGGCGCGCGCCCAGGGAATGACCGAGTGGCAGCTCCTCACCCGGGTCGAGCTCCCCCTCGGTGCGCCACTCCTGGTGGCGGGCCTGCGTTCCGCCACCCTCCAGGTCGTCTCCACCGCGATGCTCGCCGCCTACGTCGGCAGCGGGGGACTCGGCCGGTTCATCTTCCTGGGGCTCAAGACCCAGGACTACCCCCAGATGCTCGCAGGGTCGTTCCTGGTGATCCTGCTCGCCGTGGTCCTGGACCTCGGCCTCGCCCTCGTCCAGCGCCTCTGTGCCCCGCCCGCCCCCGCACGGGGACGGGAGAAGCGGCGCATTGCCCAACCCGCCATCCCCGCAACGGAAGGACCCACCCCATGAACCGCGCCCGCGTGCCCCACACCGGCACCCCCCACCAGCACGGCCACCCCACGCCCCGCCACCGGGCCGTGCTCGGCCTGCTCGCCGCCTCCGCCCTCGCCATGGGCGCCGCCGCCTGCTCGAATGCCGACCCCACGCAGGACCCGGCCTCGGGAACCCAGAGCGCGGAGGGCGAGGGAGCCGCCCAGCCCGATGACGGCGGGGCGGTCGTCATCGGCTCGCAGGCCTACTACTCCAACGAGATCATCGCCGAGCTCTTCGCCCAGGTGCTCGAGCACGAGGGAGTGACCGTGCAGCGCGAGTACCAGATCGGTCAGCGTGAGGTGTACATGCCCGAACTCGAGTCGGGGACGATCGACATCATGCCCGAGTACACCGGGAACCTCCTGCAGTACTACGACGCCTCCGCCACCTCAGGATCCCCCGAGGAGATCGCCGACCAGTTGAACGAGGCGCTGCCCGAGGCCCTGACGGCACTGCCCTTCGCGCAGGCCAGCGACCAGGACTCCTTCGTCGTGACCCGCGAGTTCGCCCAGGACAACGGCCTGACCTCCGTGGCGGACCTGGCGAATGTGGAGGGGAGTGTGAGGATCGCGGCCAACAGCGAGTTCGAGGCGCGACCCTACGGGCCCCAGGGCCTGAAGGACACCTACGGGGTGGATGTCGAACTGGTCCCCGTGGAGGACTCCGGTGGGCCCCTGACCGTGAAGGCCCTGCTGGACGGGACGGTGCAGGTGGCCGACATCTACTCCGCCGACCCGGCGATCTCGGCCAACCACCTCGTGACGCTGAGCGACCCGGAGTCCCTGGTGCTCCCGCAGAACGTCGTGCCCATCGTCTCCCAGCGCGTGGACGAGGGCGCCCGTGCCGCGATTCGCACGGTCACGGACGCCCTGGGCACGGAGGAGCTGATCGAGCTCAACGCCCGCAGTGTGGATGAGCAGGCGTCCTCCGCGGACATCGCCTCCGCGTGGTTGGCGGAGAAGGGGCTCATCTGAGCCCGGCGGGAGCCTCCTCCTGCGCAGGGGCTTCCCCGCCCGCGGGGACCCCGTGGTCGAAGGGCATCTCGGAGAGGTCCAGGTGGGGGTTGTCGTCCTGGCCGGCGACGAGTTCGCGGGCCTCGGCGTGCGTGGCCACTGACGGCATGGACCCGGGCAGGGGGCGGCGCGCCGACTCCTTCATGAACCAGACGCCGAGCGCACCGACCACGGACATGCCCATGATGTAGAAGGCGGGGGAGAGCTGGTTGCCGGTGGCCTGGAGGATGGACTCGATGATGAGGGGCGAGGTTCCTCCGAAGACGGCCACGGCCACGTTGTAGGACACACCCATCCCGCCGTAGCGCGCGGAGGTCGGGAACAGGGCCGGGAGTGCGGAGGCCAGGTTCGACACGTAGAGGGTCACGGGCACCGCGATGAGGGAAAGTCCGACCAGGGTGGACCACACGGCTCCGTGCGCCAGCAGCAGGAAGGCGGGGACGGAGAGCACCACGGCCGCTGCTGAGCCCAGCCACAGCACGGGGCGGCGACCGATGCGGTCGGAGAGCCGCCCGGCGAGCGGGATGCACAGCGACATCGCCACCAGCACCGGGATGGTGAGCAGCGTGCCGTGGATGGGGTCGTAGCCGAGGGTGTCGGTGAGGTAGGTCGGCATGTAGCTGGTGAGGGCGTAGGCCGAGGTGTTGGCGGCCGCGACCAACATGATGGCGATGAGGATGGGGCGCCAGTGCGTGCGCACCAGGTCAGAGGTGCTCGAGGGCGCGTCGTCGGGGCGGTCGGTGCCCGCGGCCTCCTGGGCGTCCAACTGGGCCTGGAAGGCGGGGCTCTCCTCGATCTTCATGCGGAAGTGTATGGCGACGGCGCCCAGTGGGCCGGCCACCAGGAAGGGGATGCGCCAGGCGCCGTCGAGGATCGCCTGCTGACCCAGGGTGAGTTGGAGGACGGAGACCACCGCGGCACCCACGGCGAAGCCCATGTAGGACCCGGTGTCGAGGATGGAGGCGAAGAACCCGCGCCTGCGGTCCGGCGCGTACTCGCTGACGAAGGTCGTGGCACCCGCGTACTCGCCACCCGTGGAGAAGCCCTGGAGCAGCTTGAGGACGACCAGGAGCACCGGGGCGAGGGCGCCGATGGTTGCGTAGGTCGGCAGCAGGCCGATGGCGAAGGTGGAGGCGGCCATCAGCATGAGCGTGGCGGCGAGGACCTTCTGGCGTCCGATCCGGTCCCCCAGGCGACCGAGGATGACGCCGCCGATGGGACGGGCCACGTAGGTGGAGGCGAAGACACCCAGGGAGAAGAGGACCTGGACCGAGGGGTCTGCGGTGGGCAGGAACACCTGGCCCATGACGACGGCGAGGTATCCGTAGACACCGACGTCGTACCACTCCATCGTGTTGCCGACGACCGTGCCGGTGACGGCTCGTCGCATCAGTGGCTGGTCGACCACGTTGACGTCGGAGACCTCCAGTCTGCGTGGCAGGTGGGGGAGGTGGCGCCGGTGCGGCGCGGGAGTGGACGTGGATGTGTCGGACTGATGGGCACGTGTGCTCATGGGCTCCTCGGGGCAGGCGCGCAGTCTGCTTCGCGGGCGGCGTGCCTCGCGGAAGGGCGATCCCGGAACGGTGTCCAGGGATCGCGCGGGCGGGACCGGCGTGGGAGGAGCCTTCGGATCCCCGGGGGATCGACGAGGGCGGCACGGTCCGACTGTGCGCTGCACCGGGTCCGCTGGACCCGGCGTGTCGCCACGGCGCCCGTCCGGCGCCGCTCGTGAGCGACCCGTCGACCGTACCCGGGGTGGTGAGACCCGTGCAAGATTGCGTGATCCTCCTCACCTGCACGGATGGTCGTCCGGGGCCATGCCCGGGATTCGCGGCGAGGTGTGCCTGGGCATCGCGGCGGCGCGTGCTTCGGGGTCCGGAAGAGGCGCTCCTGGGCACTGCGTGGGAGATCCTTTGCCCAACACCGTTCCGGGGGAGGTGGGGTCCCGGGGTGGGTCTCCGCGGTGTCGTCAGCGGTCCCGCGGCAGACAATGCGGATGGCCGCCAGAGATGCTCCTCGTGTTCCCGCAGGTCACAGCCGAGCCCATCTTCCACGCCCACGTCGAGGCACGGACATTGTCTGTCGCGGCGGTTGTGGCATCGCGGCGGGGCGTGCTTCGGGAGTCCGGCGGGGCGTGCTTCGGGACTCGGGCGGGGCGTTCCTCGGGGGGGATGCGCGCGGGCACGGGGGCACGGGCGCGGGCACGGGCTCGGTGCACCGTCCGGGGCCCGACAGGCGTCCGGGCCGGGTCATCCCTACGCTGTGTGCATGGACAACGACGCACCCACTGACGGGTCGACGCCGCCCGTCCTCCAGCTCCGCCTGGTCGTCGAGGCCGAGGACTACGCCGCGGCGGTCGCGTTCTACCGCGACGTCCTCGGCCTGCCCGAGCACGCGGCCTTCGAAGCGGACGGTGACGCACGGGTCACGATTCTCGAGGCCGGTCGTGCCACGCTCGAGATCGCCAACCCGGCACAGGTGAGGATGATCGACGCCGTCGAG
>JBQEKJ010000168.1:0-5320 GCA_052103835.1 Pauljensenia sp. | reverse complement strand
CACAAGCCCACCCTCCCAGGCCGCCAATGACCCACACAAGAGTCAGGAGCGCCAGATTTCCCTCCACCCCGCCCCACAGCCGACCAGCCCCGTCATTTCGCGGAACAGAGGTCGACACGCCGGGCAGATCCAGCCTTCTCCCAGCCATATGGGGAGGGAAGTGGGGTAAAGTGGGGCCACGTGTCACGGAGGGGAAGGCGGTGAGACATGTTCCTCGGGACGTACGAGCCGAAGCTCGACGAGAAGGGACGTGTCATCCTGCCCGCCCGTTTCCGTGACGACATGGAGGGCGGCATCGTCCTCACCCGCGGTCAGGAGCGCTGCATCTACGCGTTCCCGGCCCAGGAGTTCGAGTCCATGACGGTGGAACTGCGCCGCGCACCCCTGTCCTCCAAACAGGCGCGCGACTGGGTCCGCGTGATGCTCTCGGGCGCCTACAAGGAGGTCCCCGACAAGCAGGGGCGCATCGTCGTCCCCGCGGACCTGCGCGCATACGCAGGCCTGGGCAAGGAGCTCGCCGTCATCGGCGCAGGCTCCCGCGCCGAGATCTGGGATGCGGCCGCCTGGCGCGAGTACCTCGCCGTCCAGGAGGACGTGTTCTCCAACACCGCAGAAGAGATCATCCCCGGCATGTTCTGAGGCATGGGCCGAGGTCTCCGCCCGCTGCTCTGACATCACTTCCCCGATGGCAGATCACGGTGGGGGACCCCGATCCGTGCACAGGGCACCGGGACGGGCACGAGAGGGGGTGGGCAGGTGGCTGGGAGCGACGGAACCGAGAACGCTGCGGGCACGCACGAGGGCGGGACCCGGCGCGCGGCCGACCTGCACGTGCCGGTCCTCCTGGAGGAGTGCCTGGACATGCTCGCCCCCGCGGTCTCCGATCCGGGCGCCGTCCTCATCGATGCCACCCTCGGGATGGGCGGACACACCGAGGGGGCGCTCACCCGCTTCCCCGACCTGCACGTGGTCGGCATCGACCGTGATCCGGAGGCCATCGCGCTGGCCTCCGCACGGCTGGCGCGCTTCGGGGAACGCTTCACCGCGGTCACCACCACCTACGACCACATCGACGAGGTCGCCGCGCAGTACGGCTCGGGGGGCAAGGTCGACGCGATCCTCATGGACCTCGGTGTCTCCAGCCTCCAGCTCGACGACCAGGAACGCGGCTTCTCCTACTCCCACGACGCCCCACTCGACATGCGGATGGACCCGACCAGTGGGATATCGGCCGCCGAGCTGCTGGCCACGGCCGATGAGCATGAACTCACCCGCATCCTGCGCACCTACGGCGAGGAGCGCTTCGCCCAGCGCATCGCGCGCCTCATCGTCGCCGAGCGCGCGAACACCCCATTGACCCGGACGTCCCAGTTGGCGGACCTGGTCCGTCGTGCCATCCCGGCACCTGCGCGGCGCACAGGTGGGAACCCGTCCAAGAGGACCTTCCAGGCGCTGCGCGTGGCCGTCAACGACGAACTCCACATCCTGGAGGATGCACTTCCCCGCGCACTCAGCTCGGTGCGCGTGGGGGGACGTGTGGTCGTGGAGGCCTACCAGTCCCTGGAGGACCGCATCGTCAAGGCGGTCTTCCGTGAGGGCAGTCGGGACACCACCCCGCCCGGATTGCCCGTCCTTCCCGACCACACCGACGCCCCGCTCCGGCTCCTGACGCGCGGAGCGGGCCGCGCCGACCAGGCCGAACTCGTCCGCAACCCCCGTTCCGCCTCCGTGAGGCTGCGGGGCGTGGAGATCATCTCACCCTGGAGGAACCGTTCATGAGCACAGCTGCCGCGCGGACCCGACCTGCCTCCAGGCCGGAGCGCCTTCGTGAGACCACCCGACCGGACCTGCGTGTCGTGGAGGGGCGCGACCCCCGTCGCTCCCTCGTGCCGCTGGTGCTCATCGCCCTGTTGGTGCTGGTGGCGGCGATCATCGCGCCCATGGTGATCAACACGCAGATGGCGGAGACATCCTTCGCGATCCGCGACCAGCAGCTCAAGCTCAACGCGCTGGAGGCGGAGTCCTGGACGCTGCGCACGCAGCTCCAGGAGATCGCCTCGCCGATCTCCCTGGAGACGGCGGCGCGCGCCCAGGGCATGGTGCCCGCGGGTGCCACCGGCTTCATCTCCCTGTCGGGCGGTAGTGTCGAGGGTGGACAGCCAGCACAATGAACAGAGGGGGAGCCGGCATGACCTCGGCACGACGTGCCCGCTGGATCCTGGTGATCTCCACGCTTCTACTGGTCCTGTGCGTGACGCGTCTCTTCTACGTCCAGATCGTGCGGGGCCCGTCGTTGGCAGAACAGGGTCAGACGGTGCGCACCTCGGTCTCTGAGGTGGCCGCCAAGCGAGGGTCCATCGTGGACGCCACCGGACTGGTCCTGGCGGACTCCGTCCAGACCTACCACATTGCCGTCAACCAGGTGAATGTGCGCACGTGGCGTCACTACGAGGACCAGGAACAGCCCGACGGCACGACGCGCTCGGTCCTGGTCGGCAAGGGGCCCGCGGAGGCTGCGCGACAGTTGGCTCCGTTGTTGGGGATGGACCCCGTCGAGCTCGGGGGGGAGATGGTGGGGGACAACACCTACGTGTACCTCAAGAAGAACGTGGATGCCGTCACCTACCGGGAGATCCGGGCACTGGGGATCTTCGGGGTCGAATGGGAGTCGGTGTTCCAGCGCGAGTACCCCAATGACAACACGGCCGCCACGGTCATCGGGACCGTCAACGAGGAGGGCCAGGGTTCCTCGGGCCTCGAGGCGACCTTCGACGAGCTGCTCCAGGGAAGCCCCGGCAAGGAGGCCTTCGAGATCGCTCCCAACGGAGCGGTGATGCCGGGAGGGAAGCTCACCACCGAGGAGCCCGTGGACGGGGCGACGGTGACCACGACCATCCATGCCGATCTCCAGCACAGTGTCCAGGAGATCCTGGACAACCGCGTCCGGACCCACCAGGCAGACTGGGGTGCGGTCGTCATCACGGACGTCGCCACGAACCGCGTGATCGTCATGGCGGACTCCGACAGCACGTCCCCGGACAATGCCGCACCCCAGACCGCTCGTGCAGTCCAGTACGCCTTCGAGCCCGGATCGGTGGGCAAGGTCGTCACGATGGCGACTGCTCTCGAGAAGGGGGTCATCACGCCGACCTCGGCCTTCACGGTGCCCTACTCACTGTCGATTCCCGGTGACACCAAGCCCATCACGGACATCCACGAGCACGCCACGGAGGAGATGACGGCCACGGGCATCCTGGCACGCTCCTCGAACACGGGGACCGTGCTGATCGGGCAGCAACTGGCCGACCAGGACCGCTACGACATGATGATGGCGCTGGGACTCGGACAGACCACCGGTATCGAACTCGCCGGTGAGTCCGCCGGGCTCGTGCGCACGCCGGACCAGTGGCAGGGGCGCGACCGCTACGTCTCCATGTTCGGCCAGTCCTACATGATGACCGCACTGCAGGAGGTCACGATGATGGCCACCCTGGGCAACGGGGGAGTGCGGCTCGCACCGAGACTCGTCCAGTCCTGGACCCTGGCCGACGGGACCGTCCACCAGGCGGAGGCTGTCGAGCCCGTCCAGGCCATGTCCGCAGAGACCGCTTCCGAGCTCCTGCGCATGATGGAGTCCACCGCCGACGACGACAGTGGGACCGGCCACAGCTCCCGTGTCGACGGCTACCGCATCGCCATCAAGACCGGCACGGCCGAGGTCGGCGAGGGCACGGTCTCCACGGTGGCAGGTGTCATCCCGGCCGAGTCGCCACGGCTGGCCGTTGCAGTGGTGCTCTACAATCCCAAGGTCGGACAGCTCTCGGGCGAGTCCGCGGGGCCACTCTTCAGCGAGGCCGTCACACAGGCTGTCCGCAACCTCGGGATCCCTGCATCGACGACCGCCGCGGACCTCTACCCCGTGGCCCCCGAGCAGTGATCGAGCAGTCAGGACGTGGGACCCAGGAGGTCCCCGGAGGGAGAACGATGGACAGGGACGCCAGCTGGGTGGCGGGGGCCGTGTCCGGCCGCCTGGTCGGGCCGGACGTGACCATCACCGGTCCGGTGGTCACCGACTCCCGGGAGGCCCTTCCCGGATCCCTCTACGTCGCACGGCGCGGTGAGAGCACCGACGGGCATGCCTTCGCCCGGGCAGCCGCCGAGGCAGGTGCGGTCTGTGCGCTCGTCGAGCATCCTGTCGAGGACGCCCAGCTCACCCAGGTGGTCGTGGGTGACTCGACGCGCGCCTTGGGGGAGTTGGCGCACGCCCACCTCGACGACCTGCGTTCCCGAACGGAGATCACCGTCATCGCGATCACCGGTTCCGTGGGGAAGACCACCACGAAGGACCTGCTCGCACAGGTCCTCGGTGCACACGCACCGACCATTGCCCCCCGCCTCTCGTTCAACAACGAGGTCGGAACACCCCTGACCGTGCTGCGGGCGGATACCTCCACGCGCTACCTGGTCCTGGAGATGGGGGCGTCGGGCCCCGGGCACCTCACCTACCTCACCGGCATCGCTGCCCCCGACATCGCCGTCGAGCTCCGGGTCGGTAGCGCACACCTCGGTGGCTTCGGCTCCCGCGAGGGTCTCGCCCGTGCGAAGGTCGAACTGGTCGACGGGGAACTCCCCGGCGCGACCACCGTCCTCAACGCCGATGACGACATGGTCTTGGCCATGGCCTCCCACGCGAAGGGCCCGGTCGAACGATTCTCCGGGAACGAGGGCGTCCCGGCCGAGATCCACGCCCTCGACATCACCCTCGACGAGGACGACCGCCCCTCCTTCACCCTGGTCACCCCCGACGGTCGGGCCCACGTCTCACTCGGTCTGGTCGGGGTCCACCACGTCCACAACGCACTGGCAGCCGCCACGGTGTGCCATGTGCTGGGGCTGGGGACGGTGGACATCGCGGACTCACTGAGCGGGGCGGGGGCTCTCTCCCCCCACCGCATGGCGGTCTCCCGGGTCGAGGTCGACGGACACCCGGTCACGGTCATCGATGACGCATACAACGCCAACCCTGACTCCATGCGGGCGGGGCTGCAGGCCCTGGCCTCGCTGGCCCACGGGCACCGCACCATTGCTGTCCTGGGCGAGATGCTCGAGCTCGGGGACACCTCAGAGGCGCTGCACCGCCAGGTCGGTGATCTCGCCGAGCAGCTCGGCATCGACGTGGTCATCGTCGTCGGGGATGCGGCCGGGCACCTTCTCGAGCCCCTGGAGGGGCATGCCCTCACCGGGCACGCGGCCACCGCGGAGGAGGCCACCGCCAAGGTGCGGGAGCTCCTGAGCGACGGTGACGTCGTCCTGGTCAAGG
>JBQEKJ010000167.1:0-5332 GCA_052103835.1 Pauljensenia sp. | reverse complement strand
CCCATCGCCGATCGCAGGGCGGGGGTGATCCTCCCGGTCACCAGGATGCATCCCTGTGGGAGGGGATCCGGGTCACCGGACGGTTCGCCGTCCGGCCCTCCCCCCGTGCTCCCCCCGGGTGACGCCTCCCCGTCGGACGCCGCCTCCCCCGTCGACAGGACCTCCGCCAAGGACGGGACCTCCGCCAACGCACGCAGGTGGACGCCCACGTCGTGGGAGGTCACGGTCCTCCCCCGGGGCACGCCGACGGTGACCGAGACCTCGCCCCCGTGGGCACACCACTGGGAGACCAAGGTGGCGGCCACGGACACGGCGCGCTCGAAGTCGGCGCCCGGCTCCCATCCACCCTGCTCCGCGGGTACGGCGTTCGTCGCGCGTAGCGCATATGCGGCTGCGTCCGTCACGAGGGCGAGGCGGTGGCTGGTCCCCCCACCCGACTCCGGGACATTGACCAGGAGGTGGCCCTGGCGGGCGCTCTGCTTCCAGTGGATGCTGCGCGGGGCGTCCCCACTGCGATAGTCACGCAGGCTGCCGCCGGGCTCACCCGCCCCGGCCCGCGTCCCTCGGGTCCCGAAATCACTCAGCGCCTCGGGCAGGGTTCCCGGCGGGAGCAGGACCGGGAGGACGAGGACATCCACGTGGGCGGAGGTGCGCACCCGCAGCCGGGCCAGGCCCAACGGGTCGGTGGCCACCAGCGCGACGAGGGCGACACGCAGTCTGCCCCGGTGCCGGGCCCTCACACGGAGATGCGTCTGCTCCCCCACCCGCGCGGTCGTGGTCACCTCCTCCACCGGATGTGCAGGAGCCCCCGGACGATCCAGCGCCCACACCAGTTCGAGCACGGGCAGGACCGACCAGTGCGCAACGACCCGTGCGAACACCCGCACCTCCGATCCGACCTCCACGGTGGGGACCACTCCGTCGACGGAGGCGCGCGGGCGGCTGCGCCATGCGCCCACTGCGAGGAGCAGGACGGCCAGTGGCTGTGCCACCAGCAGCAGGAGTGCGAGCATCTGGACCTCACGCAGTCCGACGACCAGCCATCCCACCCAGGAGGCCACCGCCAGGACGAGCACGCCCCACCCGCGACGCGTCGGGAGCAGGAGGAAGGGACGTCGCCGACTCACGGCAGGCCCGGCACCCTCAGGGAGGACACGATCTCGGAGACGATACGGGTCGAGGTCCCCAGTGACTCCGACGCAGTGGCGTGGTGTCCGCGCGGGAGGAGTCGGTGGGGCAGGACGATGCCTGCCAGGCGTGCCACGTCGTCAGGGGAGACGAAAGTACGCCCCTGCATGGCGGCGCGCGAGCGCGCCATGCGCGCCAGGTGCAGGGTCGCACGCGGACTGGCCCCCATGAGCAGTCCCGGATGGGTACGGGTCGCTCCCACGAGCGCCACCAGGTAGCGCCCCACCTCGTCGGGGAGGTGGACCCCTGCGACCGCGGTCTGCGCGGCGAGGATGCCCTCCGGGGTGGTGACCGGGGTGACCACGCTGAGGGGGTCAACACTGCTGCGGTCATCGAGCATGACCAGCTCGGAGCGGGCATCGGGGTAACCCACCGAGATGCGGGCCATGAAACGGTCCCGCTGGGCCTCGGGCAGGGGGAAGGTGCCCTCCATGTCCTGGGGGTTCTGGGTGGCGGCCACCATGAAGGGGTCGGGCAGCGGCAGGGACTCCCCGTCCACGGTGACCTGGTGCTCACCCATGGCCTCCAGCAGGGCCGACTGGGTCTTGGGGGTGGCGCGGTTGACCTCGTCCCCGATGACGACATTGGCGAAGACCGGTCCGGGATGGAACCGGAATGCCTGGGACTGGGCGTCGAAGACGGAGACCCCCGTGACGTCGGTGGGGAGCATGTCGGAGGTGAACTGGATCCGTGTCACCCGGGCCTCGACGCTGCGGGCCAGGGAGGCCGCGAGGGTCGTCTTGCCCACTCCGGGGACGTCCTCGATCAAGAGGTGGCCACCGGCCAACAGGGTGCAGATGGCGGCATCCACGGCCTCCGGCTTGCCGGAGATGACGCCTGAGATGCTGCGCGCCAGACGAGCCGCCAAGTCGCGTACCGTCGTGACGCCGCTCGCCACCACTGCCTCGCCCATGTGCATCCCATCCCCGTCCGTGCCCCGGCGGTCGCGCTCCGCCGCTCTGCCGATCTCCACGCGAGCTGTCGACCGGCAGACCACTCCTCCCGGGAACGTAACACAGGCCACGCCGCCACGAGCGCCCGGGCTCGGAACCCGAACGAACGAATGCTCGTGACCTGCGCACATGTGTCCCTCCGGGGGTGCCCTCTTCCCCAGACATGTCGAGGCGATATATCATCGTGATACATAAGTCCGGGACGGGCCCCGCCACAGTGGGGCCGCCGGGGGACTGTGTTCGGTGGGATCCCGGGGTATTCGCAGTTCCTGGGCTCCGTGGACACCTGGGCGTACACCCTGCGACATCAGGGACCGCGCCCCACCGGACACCGCGACGAGGAGGCGGGTATGGGGATCCGGGCAGAGATGCTGGAACTGGCCATCCTGGGTGAGCTCGACCAGCCCACACACGGCTATGAACTGCGCAGACGCCTTTCCGACGCGGTCGGCCCCCTGCGCACCCTCTCCTTCGGGTCCCTCTACCCCGCCCTGCACCGTCTGGAACGAGCCGGATACATCACTTCCACCGTCACACCGGCCACCCCGGGGCGCCGCAAGCTCATCACCCACGCGATCACCTCTGCCGGACAGCGGTACCTCAGTGACGAGTTGGAGCGGGTGGACAGTGATGACGACTCCTTCGCGATCGCGGTGGGTCTGATGTCCAAGGCCTCCCCCGCAGCCCGCCTCCGACTGCTCAAGGACCGCCGCGCCCGCGTCCAGGCCAGGCGCGAGGAACGCCAGCGCACACCGCGCACCTCCGACCGGGACCCCTGGAGACGCGCCCGCTCCCAGTGGGAGGAGGAGGACACCCTGCGCGAGATCACCTGGCTCGACCGGCTCATCACCATGGTCCAGACGCCGCTCCCGGCAGAGCCGGTCACCTCCCCTGACCAGGCGCCCGGGCCCACGAACACTCCGGCGACCACAGCCGTGGGGCCTTCCGCTCCCACCACCACCGTGCCCACGCCCACGCAGAACCCCTCGACCACCCCAGGGGGGTCGCCCTCGTCCATGACGGAGGAGGGCACCACCCCGGGCCTGCGCCGCACCCGCGCGCGCAGGAAACCCCGGAAGCACCGCACACACACAGAGAAGGACAGTCAATGACAGCAATCCGCACAGCGATCGTGGGGGTGGGCAACTGCGCCTCATCCCTGGTCCAGGGAGTGCACTTCTACCGCGACGCCGCACCCGAGGACACGGTCCCGGGTCTGATGCACGTCGACTTCGGCGGCTACCACGTCCGCGACGTCGAGTTCGTGGCCGCCTTCGACGTCGACGAGGCCAAGGTCGGTCTGGACCTCTCTGATGCCATCTGGGCGTCCGAGAACTGCACCATCAAGTTCGACGACGTCCCCGCCACGGGCATCCTCGTCCAGCGCGGGCCGACCCTGGACGGTCTGGGCGAGTACTACCGCGACACCATCACCGAGTCGTCCGCCGAGGCCGTCGACGTCGTCGCAGCCCTGCGCGAGTCGGGTGCCCAAGTGCTGGTCTCCTACCTGCCCGTGGGTTCGGAGGAGGCCGACCGCTTCTACGCGCAGGCAGCGCTGGATGCCGGGTGCGCATTCGTCAACTGCCTCCCCGTCTTCATCGCCTCACGCCCCGAGTGGGCGCAGAAGTTCACCGATGCAGCTCTGCCGATCATCGGGGACGACATCAAGAGCCAGTTCGGTGCGACCATCTCCCACCGCGACCTCGTGCGGCTCATGGAGGAGCGCGGGGTGCGCATCGACCGCACCTACCAGCTCAACGTCGGCGGCAACATGGACTTCAAGAACATGCTGCAGCGCTCCCGGCTGGAGTCGAAGAAGATCTCCAAGACCCAGGCCGTCACGTCGAACATGCTCGGTGACCTGGATCCTGATGACGTCCACGTCGGCCCCTCGGACTACGTGCCGTGGCTGGAGGACCGAAAGTTCGCCTTCGTGCGGGTGGAGGGCACGACCTTCGGCGACGTCCCCATCCAGATCGAGTACAAGCTGGAGGTGTGGGACTCCCCGAACTCCGCGGGCATCGTCATCGACGCGATCCGCGCGGCGAAGATCGCCCTGGACAGGGGCATTGGTGGGCCCCTGCTCTCGCCGACCTCCTACTTCATGAAGTCCCCGCCCGAGCAGCGCCCCGACGAGGCCGCGCGTGCGAGCGTGGAGGCCTACATCCGTGGCGAGGTCGAGCGGTGAGAGGACACAGGGCTCCTTGACGGCACGCGGCGCCGCTCAGCAGCGTGATCCTCACGTCGGACGTGAACACACACGTCGGAGGTGAAGGGGGACGCCGCGTGGCGTGCGCGCCTCGCGAGCAACGGTAGGGGTCGTCCTCGCTCCCGTGGGTGGGACGAGGGCGGCCCCCGGCCACACGCGACGGTCCGCACGGCGGGTGGGCCCTCGATCGCCACGTCGGCGGACCTTCCGGGGCTCCATCGTCTGCCGATCGGATCACGCGACCCGCCAGATGCAGATGGGCGAAGGAACGCTTCACGTACCACGTGCGCCCCGAGCAGATCGCCGCAGTCCTCGCAGCACAGGGTGAGCCCATCGACGAGCAGACGGTCCGGATGCCCTGGACCGCCTCGCCCGGCCGTCCCGGGGCAATGAGTTGGCGTTCCCCGACTCCAGCCGTGTGGCGGCCCTGGAGGACTTCCACCGCAAGCGCATGGCACACCAGCTCTCCAGCGAGGGCGAGACCGCGCCATCCACGACCAACAGGGCGATCGCGTCGACCGCTCACAGGACTTCCTCACCCTCGCCGCATGGTTCGCGCAGCTGCACTCCGACGGAGACCGGCACCGGCTGCGGCGCTGCGCCTTCGGGTTGGCACCCGTGCGCCACCTCAGCCTCACATCCGAAACCGATGGGGCCTGGGAGCGGGATGCCGCGGGCCCCACGACACCGTGGGCCGGGGTCTCCCCCCTCCGGATCAGCCCGCAGCTGGGCCGCAGCGGCCAGTACGAACGCCGCGGCAGGGCCACACGCGTCATCGACCGCGCAGCGGGCAGACGTCTCCTCGCCCAGCGTGCCCGCCTCCATACCGGGCAGACCTCAGAGGCACGAGCCACATCCTCACCCGGGCCCCCACCCCCTCTCCGCCTTCATTGAGCTCGACTCCGAGGCCTTCCGCCTCTTCCTGAGTCTGCTCGGCGACGCCCTCGTCCATGTCTGCGAGAACCCGACCGTGGTCGAAGTG
>JBQEKJ010000166.1:1415-5387 GCA_052103835.1 Pauljensenia sp. | reverse complement strand
CCAACCCCGACCTGCTCTGGGCGCTGGGTGGTCGCCCGGGTCTGGTGCTGGACCCCGACGCCACCAATGACCTCAAGACCACGGCCATCGGATCGGGCCCCTACCTGCTGTCCTCCTGGAAGCAGGGCGACTCCCTGACCCTGGAGCGCAACGACGAGTACTGGGGCGACCCGGTCCAGGTCGACTCCGTGGTGTTCCGCTACCTCACCGACACCAACGCCGCCGTCAACGCCCTCAACGCCGGTGACCTCGACGTGCTGGCCCCGATCGTGGCGGACCTGCGTGACCAGGTGAGCGACCCCGACATCACCCTGGTCGAGGGCGACGCCTCGGACAAGTTCGTCCTCGCCTTCAACAACGCGGCTGCTCCCCTGGACGACGTGCGGGTGCGCAAGGCCGTGCGTCTGGCCATCGACCACGAGGCACTCGTGGAGGCCCGCGGCGGGGTCGACGCCCTGCTCGGCGGCCCCATCGCCCCCGGGGACCCGGGCTACGAGGACCTCACGGACCTCTTCCCCCACGACACCGACCAGGCCAAGGAACTCCTCGCCGAGGCCGGCTACGCCGACGGACTGACCCTGGACCTCACCCTGCCCAACATCTACGGCTCCACGTTCCCCGACCTGCTCACCTCCCAGCTCGCCGAGGTCGGCATCACCCTGAACAGCAATGTCGTGGACTTCTCCACCTGGCTGACGGACGTCTACACGAACAAGGACTACCAGCTGAGCATCGTCGACCACGCCGAGAGCCACGACTTCGGGTCCTGGGCCAACCCCGACTACTACTTCGGCTACGACAACGCCGAGGTCCAGGACCTCTACGCCCAGGCCTCGGTCGCGACCTCCCAGGACGATCACGACGAGCTGCTGGCCCAGGCCGCACGGATCGTCTCCGAGGACGCGGCAGCCGACTGGCTGACCAACTTCCGCACCCTCACGGCCGTGCGCCAGGGGATCGAGGGCTTCCCGACGGACTACATCAACGCCCGCCTCGACCTCACCGGGCTGTCGGTGCAGGACTGACCGACCCATGCTCCACTACGTCCTGAGGCGCCTGGGACTGTTCCTCCTGGCACTGGTGGTGACGTCCCTGGGGATCTTCGCGCTGCTGCGCGTGCTCCCCGGGGACGTCGCCCAGGTGATCGGGGGGATCGAGGCCACGCCCGAGCAGCTGGCACGGATCCGGACCTCCTACGGACTGGACCGTCCCCTGCCTGCCCAGTACCTCGACTGGGTGGGGGGGCTGCTGCGCTGGGACCTGGGCGACTCCCTGGTCACCGGCAGCCCCATCGCCGACCAGCTCGCCGAGAAGCTGCAGGTGACCATCCCCCTGTGCCTCCTGGCGGTGAGCATCGCCGTCGTGTCGGGCATCCCCCTGGGGATCTGGGCAGGACTGCGCCACGACCGGCTCACGGGCCAGGTCATCTCCCTGGGCTCCCAGGCGCTCGCCGCGGTACCCGTCGTGTGGGCGGGACTGCTGCTGGTCATCCTCCTGGCCGACGGGGTGGGCGTGGTCGGCCTCTTCCCCAGCCAGGGCTTCCCCCTGGACGGGTGGGCGGAACCGGGGCGTGCACTGCGCTCCCTGGTGCTGCCCGCCCTCACCATCGGCCTCGTCGAGGGCGCGGTGATCGTGCGCTTCGTGAAGTCCGCCGTGCTGGAGGCCCTCCCCCAGGACTACCTGCGCACCGCAGCGGCGAAGGGCATGACCCGCACCGGTGCGTTGCTACGTTTCGGACTGCCCAACGTGTCCCTGGCGGTGCTCTCCGTCATCGCCCTGCAGGCGGCCTCCATGATCACCGGCGCGGTCGTGGTCGAGACCCTCTTCGCCCTGCCCGGCATCGGTTCCATGCTGGTGGGGGACGTCGCCAACCGGGACCTCGTGAAGGTCCAGAGCTCGGTCCTGCTGCTGGTGACCCTGGTGCTGGTCGTGGGGCTCGTGCTCGACGTCGCCCAGCGTGCGATCGACCCGCGCCTGCGTCGACGGGTGGTGGGTGCATGATCCCCGCCGCGCACCCCCGGCCCCGGCACTGGTGGGACGCCCCACTCCACGTGCTCTCCGAACTGTGGCGCAGGCCCGCCGGTGTCTACGCCCTCGTCGTCCTCGGAGCCGTGGTGCTCGCCGCCCTCGTGTCACTCGTGTGGACGCCCCACCCCCTGCTGGAGGCCGACACCGCGGTACGCCTGGGCGCGCCCTCGTGGCGCCATCCCCTGGGGACGGACCACATCGGGCGCGACACCCTGTCCTGGCTGATGGCCGGGGCCCGCACCACGGTGGTCCTGGTCGTGGGTGCCACAACGGTCGCCGCCCTGGTGGGCATCACGCTGGCCACGGTGTCCGCTCTGCTGCCCCCGCGGTGGGCGGAGCCGGTCGTGGTCCTCGTCGACATCCTCGTGGCCGTGCCCACCCTGCTGGTCGCCATGCTCCTGGCCGCCCTGCTCGGGGGGTCACTGGGGATCGTCGTGGTGGCCGTCGGCTTCGGGTCGGGTGTGTCCACCGCCCGCATCCTGCGTCCCGAGATCGCCCGGGTCGCCCAGTCCGACTACGTGCTCGCCTCCCGGGCGGCGGGAACGGGCACCGTGTCGCGGGTGGTGCACCACATCCTGCCCAATGCGGGTCCCGTGGCCGTCGTCCAGCTGACCGGTGCCGCCTCGGTGACGATCCTGGCGGAGGCCGGCCTGACGTTCCTCGGGTACGGGGCCTCACCCACGACGCCCTCGTGGGGGCGCTCCCTGGCCAATGCGCAGTCCCTCATCGGGGTCGCACCCCTGTCCGTCGTCTGGCCGGGCCTGACCATCGCCGCCACCGTACTGGCACTGACCCAGTTCGGGGACGCGCTGCGTGAGGCACTCGACCCCCGCCTGCGACGAGGGCACGGTGGTGTCGCGCACGCCCCGGACCGGGTCGTACCTGCGCTCGCCGGGTCCCTACCTGCGCTCGCCGGGTCCGCACCTGCCGAGGGTGTCCACCCGGGCTCCTCACTCGTGGAGCCACGGATCGCGCAGACCGACGGTGTGCCGGTCGTTCCCCGGGGCTCGGTGCCGGATCCCGTCAAGGGCCCCGACCGCGCCGGACCTGGCCGACCCGCCCGCTCCGACCCCGCTCCGACCTCGCACTTCTCCCCACCGCCCTTCTCCGCATTGCCGTCCCGCGCCCCACTCCCGGAGGTCCCATGAGCATCGAGATCGAGAACCTGCACATCCGCATCGCCGGCCACTCCGTGGTGGAGGGCGTCAGCCTGTCCCTGCCCGACTCCGGGCGCCTCGGACTGATCGGGGAGTCCGGCTCCGGCAAGACCCTCACCGCCCTGGCGATCGTCGGCCTGCTCCCGCACGGTGCGGAGGTGAGTGGCTCCATCCGCTGGAACGGGCGTGAACTGGTGGGACTGCCCGACCGCGAACTCGCCCGCATCCGCGGTCGTGAGATCGGTGTCGTCTTCCAGGAACCCTCCACCGCGCTGGACCCGATCCGCACGGTCGGCGCCCAGATCGGGGACTCCCTGCGCATCCACTACGGACTGGGGCGACGCGAGGTGCGCGAGAGGGTCCTGGCGCTCGCGGAGCGGGTGCGCCTGCCCGATCCCGAGGCCATCACACGCCTCTACCCCCACGAGCTCTCCGGTGGGCAGCGTCAGCGTGTGGCGATCGCCCAGGCGGTGATCGCGCGTCCCTCCCTGATCATCGCGGACGAGCCGACCACCGCCCTCGACGTCACCGTCCAGGCGGGGATCCTCGACCTCTTCGATGACCTCCTGGCCAGCGGGAACACGGCGTTGATCTTCATCAGCCACGACATCGCCCTCGTCTCGCGCATGAGCGACCAGGTCGTGGTCCTCTCCCGGGGAGCGGTGGTGGAGACCGGCAGCGTCGACCAGATCCTGCGCGCCCCCGCCCACCCCGTCACCATCGACCTGGTGGACGCGGCGCGGGCGACGGGCTGGCGCACCCCAGCGGCGGCGGTCGCATGAGTGGG
>JBQEKJ010000166.1:0-1315 GCA_052103835.1 Pauljensenia sp. | reverse complement strand
TCCGCACCCCGCTGCTCTCGGCACGTTCCGTCGTGCGCGACTACCGCCTGCCCGGGCGCGGCCGGGTGCGTCACGCCGTGCGCGGCGTCGACCTCGATGTGCACGAGGGCGAGGTGGTGGCCCTCATCGGGGAGTCCGGGTCCGGCAAGTCGACCCTGGTGAGGATCCTGCTCGGCCTGGACACCGCCACCTCGGGAGAGGTCCGTTTCCAGGGGCGCAGCGTCCGCCGCGGGAGGGCCTCGGCCACGCGCTGGCTGCGTCGCGGGACCGGCATCGTGCTCCAGGACCCCTACGGTTCCCTGGACCCCCGGTACACGGTGGGTCGCATCGTCGCTGAGCCGTTGAAGGCCCTGCGCATCGACACGGACCACCGCCGGGCGGTCCTGGAAGTCCTGGAACGCGTCGGTCTCCCCGCCTGGCGGGCGGACCAGTACCCCCACGAGCTCTCCGGTGGGCAGCGCCAGCGCGTCGCCCTGGCCCGCGCCATCGTGCACGGGCCCCGCCTCCTCGTTGGGGACGAGCCCCTCAGTGCCCTGGACGTCACCGTGCGTGCCCAGGTCCTCGAACTCCTGCGCGACCTGCACCGGGAGAGCGGCATGGCGATCCTGCTGGTGTCCCACGACATCGGCCTGGTCCAGAGCTTCGCCGATCGGGTCCACGTCATGAACGACGGACTGGTCGTCGAACAGGGAGACGCCGCCGACGTGCTCGGCGCTCCGAAGCACCCCTACACACGGTCCCTGGTCTCCGCCGTCCCGGCGGTTCCCGAACCCGAGGACGGGCCGGATCTCCGGCCCGTCCACTCCTGATGGAAAGAAGGAAGAACATGGCACATGTCCCCCTGGTCACACGTGAGGACCTCTCCGAGGAGGGGCAGGAGCGCTGGGACGCCGAGATCGAGCGTTCGGGAGCCGAGCCCACCCACATGAAGCGGGCGCTGCTCAACCACCTGCCCTCCTACGACGCCCTGATGAACTGGTACCCCCTCTACGGGGAGGTCCAGCGCTTCCTCGGGGACCGCGGCGCCATCGTCTACTCCTACGCGATCTCCTCCACGAACGAGTGCCTGCTGTGCACGACCTACTTCCGGCGCGACCTGGTCGAGCGTGGCGAGGACATCAACGGCGGTGACCTCACCCCCGAGGAGGAGGACATCGCCGCCTTCGGTCGCGCCCTGGCCAAGCACGTGCCCACCGACGACGCCCTCGTCCAGCGCCTCGTGGAGCGCTACGGGGACGAGGCGGTGGTGTCCCTGGTCGGTTTCGGCATCTTCATGATCGGCAACAACATCGTCAACTCCTTCCTCGGCGTCGAG
>JBQEKJ010000165.1:0-5530 GCA_052103835.1 Pauljensenia sp. | reverse complement strand
TTCGACGGGACCCCCGTGGTGCGCGAGCGCATGCACTGGGTGCTGTGCGAGGGCATCGGTGCTGCGGTGGTGCTCGGCCGCGTCCTCGCCGACGAGGGCGGACACGAGGAGGAGATCGCCTCCCTGAGTGCCGACTTCGCCGAGTGGGTCGCCTACGCCGACCGCTACCTGCGCGAGGCCCCCGGTCGCTGGTACCACGAGCTCACCCCGGAGAATGCGCCCGGTACGCGCACCTGGCCGGGCAAGCCCGATGCCTACCACGTCGCCCAGATGCTGCTCCTGCCGCGTCTGCCCGTCACCCCGACCTTCGCCACGGCGATCAGGGACGGCCTCCTGGCACCGCTGGACTGAGGGTTTCGCCCCTGGCTGCATGCCCCTGCCCTCGTGCGTGTCGACGAGGGCGGGGCTGGTCCTGGCCGGATGCGTCAGTGCGTCCGTGGCATGTCAGGCCGCACGGTGTCCGCCCTCGTCCGTGGGGAACTGGGGTCCACCCGACCCCAGGAGACCTCACAGCGCAGCCCAGCGGGGCCCTGGCGGGGCGTGTCGGAGCACGTCAGGGCTTTGTTCCCCTACCTGTGAGCGACGCCGGGCACGTGGGGTGTGACCACTCTCGCGTCGGGGTGGGGGGTGGGCCCCGCCTAAACTTGGGCCATGGGTGACTATGACGCGACCGACCCGTTCGGCCTGACCGGATTGACCTACGACGACGTCCTGCTCCTTCCCGAGCTCACCGATGTGGTGCCCGCGGACGTGGACACCACGGGGCGGCTCACCAAGAAGATCTCACTGCACGTCCCCCTCGTCTCCGCGGCGATGGACACCGTCACCGAGGCGCGCATGGCCATCGCCATGGCCCGCCAGGGCGGGATCGGGATCCTGCACCGCAACCTCTCCATCGAGGACCAGGCGCAGCAGGTCCGACAGGTCAAGCGATCCGAGTCCGGAATGGTCGAGGACCCCGTCACCGTCGGTCCGGACGCCACCATCGAACAGCTCGACGAGCTGTGCGGCCACTACCGCGTCTCCGGCCTCCCCGTGGTCGACCACGATGACGTCCTCCTGGGCATCATCACCAACCGCGACCTCCGCTTCGTCCCCGCACAGGACTGGGGGCACCTCACGGTCCGCGACTGCATGACCCCCATGCCACTCATCACGGGCAAGGTCGGGATCTCGCGCGAGGACGCGAAGGACCTGCTGGCCGAGCACCGCATCGAGAAGCTCCCCCTGGTCGATGACCAGGGGCGCCTGGCCGGTCTCATCACGGTCAAGGACTTCGTCAAGACCGAGCAGTACCCCCACGCCACCAAGGACGCCCGGGGCCGCCTCGTGGTCGGTGCCGCCATCGGCTACTGGGGTGACACCTGGGAGCGTGCCCAGGCGTTGGCGGATGCCGGTGTCGACGTGCTCGTCGTGGACACCGCCAACGGTGGGGCACGCCTGGAGGTCGAGATGGTCCGACGTCTCAAGGCCGATCCGACCTTCGACGGCATCGAGATCATCGGCGGCAATGTCGCGACCACGGAAGGCGCCCAGGCACTCATCGATGCCGGGGTCGATGCGGTGAAGGTGGGTGTGGGACCGGGGTCGATCTGCACGACCCGGGTCGTCGCCGGCGTCGGCGTGCCCCAGGTCACGGCCATCCACCTGGCGGCCAAGGCCTGCCGTCCCGCGGGCGTCCCCCTGATCGCCGACGGTGGGCTCCAGTACTCCGGTGACATCGGCAAGGCGCTGGTGGCCGGCGCGGACACCGTCATGCTCGGCTCCCTGCTGGCCGGGTGCGAGGAATCCCCCGGGGAGCTCGTGTTCACCAATGGCAAGCAGTACAAGCTCTACCGCGGGATGGGCTCGCTCGGCGCCATGAGCTCGCGGGGCCGCAAGAGCTACTCCAAGGACCGCTACTTCCAGGCCGATGTCTCCTCCGACGACCAGATCGTGCCCGAGGGCATCGAGGGCCAGGTGCCCTACTCCGGGTCATTGGCCGCAGTGGTCTACCAGCTGGTGGGAGGTCTGCACCAGACGATGTTCTACCTGGGGGCCCCGACCCTGGAGGACGTCAGGCGCAACGGACGCTTCGTGCGCATCACCTCCGCCGGTCTGCGCGAGTCCCATCCCCACGACGTCCAGATGACCACCGAGGCGCCGAACTACCACGGGTTCGGAGCGAAGTGACGGACTGAGCACCTGTCCGGACGGCGTCCGGGGCCCCGCGGGACCCCGGACGCCGCTGCATCTGCGGTTCAGCGCGTGGTCGTCCACATGCTCAGGCACCCGTGTCGGCCGAGTGCGTGGTGGGGTGACGCACGCACAGATCGCCCGGAGCAGGGTCGGGATCGCAGTCGACGGTGTGGTTCGGAGCGGTCAGCCCTGGGGCCAGTGGGGGGAGATGTGCGCATCCCGTCCCTTGGAGCGCAGCCACTTCTCGAAGTCCACGGCCCAGGTGCGGTGGGCGTCCGCCTCGAAGGCATGGAGTTGCGCACCGTCCATGGCGGCGATGCGCGGGTACCTGCTGGCCATGGCGGCCAGTACGTCCAGCGTCATGGCCACGTCGACCTCGGCGGTGTGGGCATCCTCGGACAGCTCCACGCCGTAGACCGGTGCCATGGCGGCAAGGGTCTTCTTCCCACGTCGGTAGCGGTCCAGAGCCCGGTCGAGCACCAGGGGATCAACGACCGGTGCGGGATCACCGCCGAGGCGCTCCTCGAAGGAGCCCAGCCCGTGGCGGCGCAACTCGTTGTTGACCAGTGTGATGTCGTAGGAGGCATTGAAGGCGACCACCGGGTTGCCCTGACGCCAGTGGTCGACGAGTGTGGTTGCGACCTCGTCCAGGACGTCCGCGACAGGGCGGCCCTCCCCACGTGCCCGCTCGGTCGAGATCCCGTGGACCTGGGTGGCGGCGGCGGGGATCTCGACCCCGGGATCTGCGAGCCAGGTGGTCTCCACGTCCTCCCCGGTGGGACTCGCCCCACCGGGTCGCAGGACCAACGCTGCGGTGACCAGCCGGTCACGTGCGACGTCGACACCCGTTGTCTCGGTGTCGAAGCCCAGCCAGGGTGCTTCCGTCCAGTTCACGTCTCCTCCTCGGTCGCCCATTTCGGTGCTAACAGTGTGCGCCACGGCATGTGCACCTGGGGAACCGAGGGCACACCTCCCCTGGTTCTCCCCAGCCGGGAGCCCGCCGAGCGCGCCCGGGAGCGGACTTGTCCACAACGGCGCCCGGGACCGGTCGCCCGTCCACAACCGTGGGCACCGCCACTGGCAGGGACGAGGGGTCACCGGAAAGCTGGCTCCACCGTTGGCATCCGCCGATGGGTCGGGCAGAATGAGGACGTGGTCACGGTGAGCGCAGAGATCATCACGACGATCGGCACGGTCGGCGCGACGTTCATCGCGCTCCTGACCTACTTCCACATGAGCAGCACCCGGATGGAGGCCCGGCTGAACGATCGTTTCCTCCGCATCGAGGAAGAGCTGCGCGACACCCGTGACTCGCTGCATCGCGAGATCGTCCAGGGGGACGCCGTGTCGCGTGCGGAGATGGCGGATCTGGGGACGTCCCTGCGTGCGGAGATTGCGAGCGGGGATGCTGCTCTGCGCAGGGACATTGCGGATCTGGGGACGTCCCTGCGTGCGGAGATTGCGAGCGGGGATGCTGCTCTGCGCAGGGACATTGCGGATCTGGGGACCTCTCTGCGTGCGGAGATTGCGAGCGGGGATGCTGCTCTGCGGTCCTGGTCCTCCGTGCGCTTCGATGCCGTCACGAGCAGGTTCGACCAACTCGATGGCAGGCTCGACGGCATCGACGGCCGACTCGACAAGCTCGATGACGGTCTTGAGGGGGTCAGGCGCGAGGTCACGGAGGTCAAGATCTCCGTCGCCAGGCTGGAAGGTCCCCGCCCCAGGCTCATCGAGGCCAGGTGACTCCTGCGCCGCAGGCGACAACCCGTCGCCCGCGGCGATGCTCCTGTTCACGGTCGACCACGACCGCTCCCGGACACGTTCCGCATGCAGCTGAGGCAGGCCTCCGGGACCCGCTGCGCAGCGTGTGCGAATAGGATCGACCCGTGAGCAACGAAGTGGAGATCGGCCGGGGCAAGCGTGGACGCAGGGCCTACTCGCTCGACGACATCGCACTGGTGCCGTCGCGTCGCACCCGCGATCCCGAGGACGTCAACGTCGGGTGGCAGATCGACGCCTACCACGTCGACATCCCCATCATGGCTGCTCCCATGGACTCCGTGATGAGCCCGGCCACCGCCATCGAGTTCGGCAGGCTCGGGGGCATCGGCGTCCTGGACCTCGACGGGTTGTGGACGCGCTACGAGGACCCGACCACCCTCTTCGAGGAGATCGCCCACCTGCGCGAGGAGGACTCCATCGCCCGCCTCCAGCAGATCTACTCCGAACCCATCAAGCCCGAGCTCATCACCGCTCGCCTCCAGGAGATCCGCGAGGCCGGGGTGGTGGTGGCGGGCAAACTCTCCCCCCAGCGCACCCAGCGCTACTGGAGGGCCGTGGTCGACGCCGGGGTGGACCTCTTCGTCATCCGTGGCACGACGGTCTCCGCCGAGCACGTCTCCTCCCGCTCGGAGCCGCTGAACCTCAAACGCTTCATCTACGAGCTCGACGTGCCCGTCATCGTCGGGGGTGTCTCCACCGACACCGCCGCCCTGCACCTCATGCGCACCGGCGCCGCCGGGGTGCTCGTCGGCTTCGGGGGAGGGGCCGCCCACTCGACCCGGCGCTCACTGGGGGTGCACGCCCCCATGGCCACCGCCATCGCGGACGTGGCGGCGGCCAGGCGCGACTACATGGACGAGTCGGGGGGCCGCTACGTCCACGTCATCGCCGACGGAGGGATCGGCCTGTCGGGGGACCTGACGAGGGCGATCGCCTGCGGGGCGGACGCGGTCATGCTCGGGGCCGCCCTCGCACGCGCGGAGGAGGCGCCGGGGCGCGGGTGGCACTGGGGGTCGGAGGCCACCCACCCCGACATGCCCCGCGGCCACCGCGCCCATGTCGGCACGGTGGGCACCATGCGCCAGATCCTCTACGGTCCCTCCACCCGGGCCGATGGCTCCCTGAACTTCGTGGGTGCCCTCAGACGCACGATGGCCTCGACCGGCTACTCCGAGGTCAAGGATCTCCAACGCGTCGAGGTGGTCGTCAGCCCCTACACCCCCTCCTGACGAGGACGGCGTGGGTGTCGCCCCGTGCACCCCGCGGACACCGGTCCACTCCGGTCCGCCACGCCGACGAGGGCGGCCACAGCCTTCCCGTGTCGGGTCCTGGGGTCCCGGTCGGACACGGTCCGGTGCGGTCCGTGGGTCGGGACCGGCAGGGGAGTCGACGCACGGGCCTTCCCGTGTCTGGGACACTGGGGGTCATGACGACTCTGATCACGGACGATGACTATCTGGACCTCGGGTGGGGGCTCGACGAGGACCGCGGACGTGCCGACACCCTCATTGCCTGGGTCAGTGACCCCGAGTACGTCCTCGACGAGGAGGTGGACCCATTGAGGATGTTG
>JBQEKJ010000164.1:0-5575 GCA_052103835.1 Pauljensenia sp. | reverse complement strand
CCCGCATTCTCCCCCGGGGGTACTTGGGTTTTGTTATTGTTCCCGCCGGGGTGGGGGGGGGGGGGGGGGGGCGGTCGGCGGTTGTCCGAGGTCTCATGCCTTGGGCACCACCTTGGCCAGCGTCGTGATGAGGCGGTCGTCGAAGTCCCCGCCGTGACGTTCGAAGCCGTCGGAGAGCAGTTTGTTCACCAGGGTCATCAGCCGCGGACGGCCCAGACCGTAGTACGTGCACAGGTGCATGATGCGCGGGTTCTCGATGAGGCGCACGAAGATGCGACCCAGTGAGTAGTAGCCGCCGTACTCGGCGCGCAGCTGCTCGGGGTAGGCGGACATCGCGCGGTCCAGGCCGGCATGGGTGGTGCGGGAGAGTCCCTGGGCGATGGCGCCGGCAGCGAGGCGCCCGGCCTTCAGCGCCGGGGCGATGCCCTCCCCGTTGAAGGGGGACACCATGCCGCCCGCGTCCCCGACCACGACGAGGCCCTCGATGTAGTGGGGCTTGCGGTTGAAGCTCATGGGCAGCGCCGCACTGCGCAGGGGCCCGACCTGGTTGTCGGGGGTGAAGCCCCACTCGGGGGGCAGGTTCGAGGTCCACTGGGCGAAGACCCTGCGGTAGGGCAGGTCAGTGGAACGCGCGTCGGAGGAGACCGAGCCCAGGCCGACGTTCACGGTCCCGTCCCCCATGGGGAAGATCCATCCGTAGCCGGGCATCAGTTCCGAGCTGCCGGGCCTGCCGCTCCACAGTTCCAGGTGGGACTCGAGCCACTCGTCATCCGATCGGGGAGAGCGGAAGTAGGTGCGTGCAGCCACACCGAGGGGGCGGTGGGCATTGCGTTCGATGCCCAGCGAGGTGGCGAGGCGGGCGGAGACGCCACCGGCCTCGACGACCAGCTTGGCTCGGGCGGTGACCTCCAGGGCATTGGCGCCGCGACCCAGTCGGGCAGAGACACCGGTGACGCGGCCATTGCCGTCGGTGAGGGCGCCGGTGACGGTGTAGCCCTCGTAGAGGCGGGCACCTGCGGAGACCGCATGCCGGATGAGTTCGTGGTCCAGGTGCATGCGCGCCCGGGTCAGGCCGTAGCCGGGCAGGGACTTCTGGTCGGGCCAGTCCATGTGGATGGTGTGCCCGCCCCCGATGACCCGCAGACCCCGGTTGTGGGTCCATCCGGAGAGGCCCATGCCCATGAGGACGAGTTCGTGGACGGCTGCGGGGGTGAGCCCGTCCCCGCAGATCTTGTCGCGGGGGAACTCCGCCTTCTCCAGGACTGCGACGTCCACGCCGAGGGTGGCGAGGTGGTAGGCAGTGGCAGCTCCCGCAGGACCCGCGCCGACGATGACGACGTCGGCGACGATGTCCCGCGCCAGGTCGTCGCTCACTGCGTCTCCTCGGTCTTCCGGTCAGGTGGTCCTACGACCACGGACGTGCCCACGGAGCAGCGGGCAGGGGCCCGGAGTCCAGCACGAAGACTATCCCCGTCCTCCAGGGGTGCTGACCGGGGGCCTGCTGACGTGCACAATGCCCGGTTTTCCCTGACAGGAGGACAGGAGGACCTTGGTCAATTGCGCAACGGCAGGGTCACCTAATTCTCGTGGTCCTCCCGGTCCGAGGCATTCCCTCAGGCCAGGGGCCTGCGCGCGCGGTGCAGCGCCACGATGCCCCCGGTCAGATTCCTGTGGGCCACGTGTTCCCAGCCGCACCCGGCGATGGTCCGGGCCAGTGACACCTGGTCAGGCCAGTCCAGGATCGATTCGATCAGGTAGTCGTAGGCGACGTCGTCGGAGCTGGCGAGGCGCGCGATCACGGGCATGACGTGGCCGAGGTGGAAGCGGTAGAGATTGCGGAAGGCCGCATTGGTGGGGGTGGAGAACTCGCACACCACCAGTCGGCCCCCGGGGCGGGTGACCCGGGCCATCTCACGCAGGGCAGCTTCGGTGTCCACGACATTGCGCAGCCCGTAGGAGATGGTCACCGCGTCGAAGGAGGCGTCGGGGAAGTCCAGGTCAGTGGCGTCACCCTGAACGAAATCAATGTCGGGGTGACGTCGGCGTCCCACCTCGATCATCCCGGCGGAGAGGTCACAGGCCACGATCTCGGCACCCGAGCGCGCCAACGCCGCCGAGGAGGCGCCGGTCCCCGCTGCCAGGTCGAGCACCCTCTCCCCCGGCCGGGCACCGACCGCGGCGCACATGGCCCGCTGCCAGATCTTGTCCATCCCGGCGCTCATGAGGGTGTTCATGAGGTCGTAGCGCGGGGACACCTCGTCGAACATCGAGGCGACGTCCGTCGGCTGCTTGTCGAGGTCTGCCCGTGCTCCCTGGTCCGCTTCAGTCATGGCACCCATGATCCCACGCCCCTGCCGATGCGCCCGCCCCAGCGCCCATCCCTCCCCGCCGAAGTCCGTCCCTGGTAGCTGGCAAGTCCCGCACCCAGCGGGGGCTCTGGATACCATGGCCCCATGTCCTCTCCCCTGCAGGCCCAGCCCGCCACTCCCGACCTGCATGTCCGGGTCGCGGCGCTTCCCGCTGACCATCCGGTGGCCGGGGCCGCCCTCGTCGACCTCCTGCCCTCGCCCGATGCGCCCCTGGCCTGGTTGGGCGACCGCATCGGCATGGTCGGGTGGGGTGAGGCCCTGCGCATCGAGGTCCGCGGGCGCCATGCGATCCGCGAGGCGGCACGCGAGTGGGACTCGGCACGCGCACGCGCGGTGGTCGCTGCCCCCGAGGATGCGCCCGTCGTCCCCGTGGCGTTGGGCTCCTTCGGTTTCGCCTGGGAGACCCCGGGTTTCCTGGTGGTCCCCTCCGTGCTCGTCATCGATGACGAGGGCGGCCGCTGGATCGTCTCCACGGCGGCGGGCACCGAACCCGGGGAACCGCTGGAGGCCCTGGATGCCGCTCTGCGGGAACGCGCGGAGCAGCCCGTCCGGGCACCTCGCGGGCTGTGGACCGAGACCGGGCGCATGACCCAGACCCAGTGGATGGAGTCCGTGCGGCGTCTGATCACCCGTCTGCGCACCGGGGCTGCCTCCAAGGTCGTCATGAGCCGCGACATGGTGGTCTCCGCTGCGGAGCCCATCGACGAGCGTCATCTCCTGGTGCGTCTGCACGAGCTCTACCCCACGACCTGGGCCTACGCCGTGGACGGCCTCATCGGGGCATCCCCCGAGATGCTCGCCTCGATGAGCGCGGGCACCGTGTTCTCCCGTGTGCTCGCCGGGACGGCGGCGACGGGTGAGGGGGCCGAGCTGTTGTCCTCGATGAAGGACCGCACCGAGCACCTGCTGGCCGTGGAGTCGGTGGCACGAGCCCTCTCCCCCATCGCCGACACCCTGGACGTGCCCACCGAGCCCCGCGTCATCGACCTGCCCAATGTGTCGCACCTGGCCACCGACGTGACCGCGACCCTCGGGGCGGCCAATGTCCTGGACGTGGTGGCTGCCCTGCACCCCACCGCGGCGGTGTGCGGCACCCCGACCAAACTTGCCTTCGACCTCCTGGAGTCCTTCGAGTCCACGCGGCGTGGCCGCTACTCAGGACCGGTGGGATGGATCGATGCCTCCGGTGAGGGTGAGTTCGCCATCGCCCTGCGCTGCGGGCAGGTCGCCCACGACCGCCGCTCGGTGCGTGTCTTCGCGGGCGGGGGCATCATGCCCGACTCCGTTCCCGAGGTGGAGCTGGCCGAGACCCGCGCCAAGATGGCCCCCGTGCTGGAAGCACTTGGAGTCTGACCCCCGCGCCCAGCCGCCACCCCCAGCCCCCACCCACCCACCCGCCGAGGCACGCCTCCCTCACCCCCCGAGGCACGCCTCCTCAGCCACCCGAGGCACGCCCCCGCCCCCGCAGTCCGCGGTCGCCGACCGGGAGACGGTGGACCCACGACCCGAACGGGAACGAGAACGAGGGCGAGGACGAGGCATCCGTTCCCTCGGACACCACGCCCCCGCCCTCATGTGTTCCCACCCGCCGGTCATGGGTCCCGGGACCCGAGTTCCGGGTCACGGGCCCGCAACCACGGGCCCGGCACTCAGCCCTTCGAGCCGAGGGTCACCTGGATCTTCTCGACCGAGCCGTCACGCGCGACCTCCAGCGTGACGGAGTCACCACTCTTGTAGCGGCGCACGTAGCCCGACAGGGACTTCGCGGAGCTCACCTGGTTCCCGTCGACACTGAGGATGACGTCGCCCTCCTTGATGCCCGCCTCGGCGGCAGCCCCACCGGAGGTCACCGACGCCACCTCCGCGCCGATCCGGGTGGTGCCGTTAACCGTGGCCGTGCCCGACTGGATCGTGACGCCCAGCACCGCATGGTCGACCGTGCCGGTCGAGATCAGCTGGTCAGCCACCGACTTCACGAGGTCGGAGGGGATGGCGAACCCAAGTCCGATGGACCCCGAGGAGTCACTGGAACTCGACAGCGAGGCGATGGAGGAGTTGATCCCCACCACTGCACCCGTTGCGTCGAAGAGCGGTCCGCCGGAGTTGCCGGGGTTGATGGAGGCATCGACCTGGATGGCGTTGGTGATCACCGAGTCCGTGGAGGACTGTTGCTGGTTCTGCTGGGGGAGCTGACCGAAGGGATCATCCGGGTCGGTCTCCTGGGTCTCGGAGGTGGAGACCTCCACGGGCCGGTTCAGGGCGGAGACGACGCCGGTGGTCACCGTGTCGGAGAGGCCCAGGGGAGAACCGATCGCCATGACGGACTGCCCGACGACCAGGTCCGCGGAAGAGCCGAAGGTGGCCACCGTCAGGTCGGAGGGCGGGTTCGTCAACTGGATGACCGCGAGGTCGGTGGTCTGGTCGGATCCGACGACCGTGGCCTCGTACACCCGACCGTCCGAAAGGGTGACGGTGATCGTGCCGCTGGTGGAGGCGGACGTGTTCGACGTCGTCGACGAGGACGACACGGCCGCGGAGATCACGTGGTAGTTCGTCACGATGTGTCCGGTGGCGTCGTAGATGACACCCGAACCGATGTCGGAGCTGGACTGGGACTCCACGGTGATGGTCACGGTCGCCGGGGAGACGGCGGCAGCCACGGCCACCCAGTCCGGGGCATCGCCGGAGGACTGGACCGGGCTGACCGTCTGGGACGTCGACTGGGTCGTCGTGGTCGCGGCCGGTTCGGCCGTCTGGGTCCCCCCGCCGAGCGCCAGGGTGGACCCGACGGCGATCATGGCGGTGACGATCATTGCGACCAGGAGGGCCAACCACCCGGGTCCACGACCGGAACGCTGACGGGTCTTCGTCGACGAGGGCGCCGCCGCGCTCTGGGTGTACTGGGCGTACGCGCCGGGGTCACCCGTGGGCGGGGCGCCATAGGCCGGTGCCCCATAGGCAGGCGCCCCGTATGTCCCGGCACCCGCGCCAGGCGCATCGCTGGGCGAGGTTCCGCCAGCGGTGGGGCCCGCAGAGGGGCCGGCAGTGGCCCCTGTGGCAGCAGCACCCGTGGTCGTGCTGCTCCAGGGTGAGTACCCTTGGGTGGGGGACGCCCCGGACCCAGCGGCCCCGCTGGCATCAGGGCCTGCTGGGGTCCCGGTGTTCGTCTGCTGTCCGCCCGGCGACGTGTACGGGGGACGCGCGCC
>JBQEKJ010000163.1:0-5587 GCA_052103835.1 Pauljensenia sp. | reverse complement strand
GGGACCTGCACGTGCTCCGGGGTGATGTCATGGCGCTCCGCGGTGTCGACCTCGACATCGCCGCAGGCGCCGTCACCCTGCTGTGCGGGGGCAACGGGTCCGGGAAGTCGACGCTGCTGCTGGCCCTGGCGGGTGTGCTCCCCCTCCACTCGGGTCGGGTGGGGGGCCTGGACGGCACCGGCCTCGCCCTCGTCCCGCAGGTCCCGCCCGTTCCGCAGCGCCTGCCGCTCACGGTCGGTGCGGCCGTCGCCATGGGGCGGTGGGGAGGACGCGGACTCTTCGGGCGCATGCGGGGGAGAGACCGGGAGGTCGTGGGGGAGCGCATGCGTCTCCTCGGGGTGGGCACGTTGGCGCAGAGGCAGCTCTGCGAGGTCTCGGGCGGCCAGCATCAGCGTGCCCTGGTCGCCCAGGCGCTCGTCCGGGAAGCGCCAGTGCTACTGCTGGACGAACCCACTGCTGCTGCCGATGCGGCGTCGCGCGAGCTCATCCACCACGCCGCCCAGGTCGAGGCAGATCGCGGCGCCACTGTCGTGCTGGCCACGCATGACCCGGCAGCCCGCGATGTCGCGGATGTGGTCATCACGCTGGACTCCGGTCGGGTCATCGGGGTGGAGATGGGCTGAGGTGAGGTGGCAGGGGCGGAGTCCCGTTCAGCTGCCGCGGAGGTCCAGACTCATGACCGCCCGCGTGGGCGTCGGATGGGCGACCAGGGCGAACCCGGCCGACTCGAAGACCCCGATGTCCCCGTGGAAGAGCTCATTGCTGCTCGTCCGGGTGCCGGCAGCCTTCCGGGCACCGACGTCCAGCGGGTAGGCCTCCAGGAGCGAGGCACCATGGATGCGCGCGAACTCGACTGCCTCGTGGGCCAGGACTCGCGCAACACCCCGACCTCGGAACTCGCGGCGCACGACGAAACAGGTCACCGCCCAGACTCCCGCATCGTCCAGGGGTTGGGCCCCCGCAGCCCTGACGATGCGGGTGCGGGCGAGGCGGGGCTGCTCCGTGCGCGGTCCGACACGGCACCACCCCGCGGCCACGCCGCCCACATGGGCGACCAACCCCGGGGGACGCTCGCCGTGCTCGACCTCCTCGCGCAGGTCCGCGCGCAGGTCCGACCGGGAGGAGGCGCTGAACTCGCGCGACGTCACCCGGAACCACTGGCACCAGCAGGAGGCGCCGTCGCCGCCGCCCGTCAGGGCATGCTCGACGTCCGGCCAGCTCCCCGGCGAGGCGGGGGCCACAGTGATGCGGGTCATGGACCCAGTATCGACGAACAGGCGCTCCTCGTCAGTCCCAGGGGTGCCATCGCGCTGCGACGGACCTCGTCGGGCTTCGTGACGGACCTCGCGGGCGTTGAGGACGGACCTCGCGGGGGGGGCGGTGAAGTGTGGGACGTAGGCCCCGGTTCGGGGTACCCTGTCGGGAGATGTCTCGATGTCGAGCAATCCGGTGCCGCCAGGCGCACGGCTGGCAGCAGACGCCGGCCTCGGGGCATCGACGGGTACCGAGCATCCGACATCGAGCACCGAGGGAGAAGGGACGCAGAGTGGATCTCTACGAGTACCAGGCACGGGAGATGTTCGGGGCGCACGGGGTGCCCGTCCTCCCCGGCATCATCGCCACCACCCCGGAGGAGGCCCGCGACGCCGCGGAGCACCTCCACGACGGCCTCCTGGTCGTCAAGGCCCAGGTCAAGACCGGTGGGCGAGGCAAGGCCGGCGGCGTGAAGCTCGCCTTCTCCCCGCAGGAGGCCCACGACCGCGCCGAGGAGATCCTCGGCATGGACATCAAGGGCCACACGGTCAACACGGTCCTCATCGCCGAGGGCGCCGACATCGCCGCCGAGTACTACTTCTCGATCCTCCTGGACCGCTCCAACCGCACCCACCTCGCCATGTGCTCCCGCGAGGGCGGCATGGACATCGAGACCCTCGCCCGGGAGCGCCCCGAGGCCCTCGCCCGGGTCCCGCTGTCCCCCTTCCGTGGCATCGACGAGGGCGTGGCTCTCGAGATCCTCGACGCGGCAGGCTTCACCGCGGAGGAGTCCGTTCGCATCGCCCCGGTCCTGGTGCTGCTGTGGGAGGTCTACCGCGACGAGGACGCCACCCTCGTCGAGGTCAATCCGCTGGTCTCCACCGACGACGGTGAGGTCATTGCGCTGGACGGCAAGGTGACCCTGGACGACAATGCCGCCTTCCGCCACCCCGACCACGCGGCGCTGGCCGACATCAGCGCGGAGGACCCGCGCGAGGCAGCCGCCAAGGCCGCGGGACTGAACTACGTGCGCCTGGAGGGCGAGGTCGGCATCATCGGCAATGGTGCGGGCCTGGTGATGTCCACCCTCGACGTCGTCGCCCTGGCGGGGGAGGACCTGGGCGTGCGCCCCGCGAACTTCCTCGACATCGGCGGCGGCGCCTCCGCTGAGGTCATGGCCCGCGGTCTCGACGTGATCCTGGGAGACGCGCAGGTCAGGTCCGTCCTCGTCAATGTCTTCGGGGGGATCACCGCCTGCGACGAGGTGGCCCGCGGCATCATCGGCGCCCTCGGGCAGCTCGGGGAGCGCGCCCACAAGCCGCTCGTGGTGCGCCTGGACGGGAACAAGGTCGCCGAGGGCCGCGCCATCCTCGCCGACGCTGCCCACCCCCTGGTCCACATGTCCGACACCATGGACGGTGCGGCCCGCCTCGCCGCCGAGCTGGCGGTTGCCCCTGCGGCACCCGACACCGCGTCGCCCTCGTCCGGCCCCGTCAACGCCTGAACCACGACCGTCGATCCCCGACAGGAGAACACAGATGTCGATCTTCCTCTCACGCGACTCCCGCGTGATCGTCCAGGGCATGACCGGGTCCGAGGGACGCAAGCACACCGCCCGCATGCTCGGCGCGGGCACCACGGTCGTGGGTGGGGTGAACCCGCGCAAGGCGGGCGAGACCGTGACCTTCGACGTCCACGCCTACGGCCCCGGCGCTGACCACGCCACCGAGGGCCCCGTCGAGGTCCCCGTCTTCGGCAGCGTCGCCGATGCGCGCGCCGCCACGGGCGCCGACGTCTCGGTGGTCTTCGTGCCGCCGCCCTTCGCCAAGGACGCCGTCCTGGAGGCCGTGGATGCCGGGATCGACACCGTCGTCGTCATCACCGAGGGCATCCCCGTGGCCGACTCCGTCCAGTTCGTCACCCGTGCCCTGGAACGCGGGACGCGACTGATCGGACCGAACTGCCCCGGCATCATCACCCCCGCCCAGTCCAATGTCGGCATCACGCCCGCCGACATCACGGGGCCCGGACGCATCGGACTGGTGTCCAAGTCGGGCACGCTGACCTACCAGATGATGTTCGAGTTGCGTGACATCGGCTTCACCACCTGCATCGGCATCGGCGGAGACCCGGTGGTGGGCACGACCCACATCGATGCGTTGGAGGCCTTCGAGGCGGATCCCGACACCGAGCTGGTCGTCATGATCGGGGAGATCGGTGGCGACGCCGAGGAACGTGCGGCCGCCTGGATCAGCGAGAACATGTCGAAGCCGGTCGTCGCCTACGTCGCGGGCTTCACGGCGCCCGAGGGCAAGACCATGGGTCATGCCGGCGCCATCGTGTCAGGCTCCGCGGGCACCGCCGCCGCCAAGGCCGAGGCCCTGGAGTCCGTCGGCGTGCGGGTGGGTCGCACCCCCTCCCAGACGGCTGTGCTCGCACGCGAGATCCTCCAGTCACGTTGACGCTCGGGCTGCCCGCCCTCGTCGATGTGACGAGGGCGGCGCCCGCGCGGGGAGGGTGATTTCGCGGCAGGCGGCCCTGCTTCCCCGGGGTCGGGGACCACTCGGGTGACGATGGGGGACGATGAGCAAGACCTCCGCACCCGGTTCCACCGCGCCCGCCCCACCGACCATCCGCATCGCGCTGCCCAATGGGTGGGCACGTTCAGGACTGGCCGGCATCGAGGCTGCCCTCATCGGGTGGGGACTGGTCATGGTGCCCACCCTGGTCGGATACCTGTCCGTCGCCGGCAACCCCTGGCTGGGGAAAGCCACATGGGCGGATGCGACCGCAGTGGGAGGAGACCTCTGGGGGGCGACCCTCGCGGCCCCGGTCCACGCCGGTGGGGCGATCCTGTGGGCCGTCCCGACCCTCATGACCGTCCTGGTGGTCGTCCTGCTGCGCGTACTGCTGTTGGGTGGACGCGGGTACCCGCCTGCCGCCCAGTGGATGGCGGTGCCCACCTTCGCCGTGACCGCCCTGGCACTGGTCGGGGCAACCGCGGGAAATGTGTCCCTGCTCCAGGCCGTGCCCGGTGCCCTCGCCGTGCCCGCACTGGCTGCCCTGTGGGCGGTGGTCAGCCAGACCACGGAGGCCCCCGCGTGGACGGGGCGCGCTGCCTGGGTGTGGGAGGGACTGCGCCAGGCGCGCGTGGTGCTCGGAGTCCTCGCCCTGGTCGGGGCGGTCGCGGTCGGGGTCTCGCTGCACGCTTCCTGGGAGCAGGTCCGCGGCATCCATGAGCTCCTCCTGGCGGGCACCACCGACACGGTCGTCACCGTCATCGCCCAGGTGCTGTTCGCCCCCACCGCCATCGCCTGGGCCCTGTCCTGGCTGGCCGGGCCCGGTTTCTGGGTGGGCGCGGACACGCTGCACGCCCCGGGCACCGCACCCGTGGCCCCCATCCCCGCAATCCCTCTGCTGGGGGCGGTCCCCGCCACCGCACCGGGTGACCGCGTGGCCCTGGTCCTGGTGGGTGTCGGTGTGCTGGTCGGGATCTGGCTGCGGTGGCGTCACCGGGCCGAGGACGTGCGCACCCAGGCACTCGCGGGTGCCGTCTGCGCGGGGGGCGTCGCGGTGGTGATGCTCGCGTGGTTCGCCCTGGCGACCCTGCACCTGGGGGAGGGACGCATGTCCCTGCTGGGGCCGCGCGTGGCGTGGTCCGTGGCGATGGTCGTCGTGGAGGTCGTCGTCACGGCACAGGTCGTGGCCCTGGCCTCCCACCCCGTCACAGTGGCGTGGGTGCGTGCCTGGACCGGGGTGCGGGTGGGTGAGCTGCGTTCGCGCCTGGCCGAGCGGCGTTCCCGCCTGGCCGAGCGGCGGGTGGCTGCGGGTGCGGGTGAGGAACCAGAAGCGGGTGCGGTTGCGGGGGCGGCTGCCGGCGCCGCCACCGGTACCGGCGGCGTTCCCCCCGCGACCACCGACCCGAACTCCTCACGGACAGGCTCTGCCTCGCTCCCGGACAGTGGCGAGGACTCGGCCTCGGGCACTGCCCGCCGGGTGAACAGGTCCACGAGTGAGGACCCCGATGGGACCCCGACGGTCGCGCTCGACATCCGCGCCTCCAGTCCGGCCGAAGGCGCCACCGGGCCCGAGTCTGCGCCCGAGTCCGAGCCCGACCCTGCTGACCGCGCCGACCCTGAGGAGACGCCGTGACTGACACCCACCACGTGCCGCCATTGGCTCCGGCCCGCCTGGTCGTCCTCGTCTCGGGGGAGGGGTCCAACATGCGCGCCCTCGTCGAGGCCGCCACCGACCCCGACTGGGGCGCCACGGTGGTCGCCGTCGGTGCCGACCGCGAGTGCGCCGGCATCGAGTGGGCCCAGGACCGGGGAAT
>JBQEKJ010000162.1:0-5615 GCA_052103835.1 Pauljensenia sp. | reverse complement strand
ACACTGGCCAACGCCCTGGACCCCGAGACGGTCCTGCTGCCCGGTCACGGACCCTGGACCACGATGCGCCGCGAGCTCTCCTCCAATCCCTACCTGGCGCGTGCCCGCAGCGTCGGCTGAGGCGACGACATGGCCGCCACGAGCGGCTGCGGGGGCCGTGGACGTGGGATGATGGACCCCATGGCACGCACCTCCCTCTCCGGATTCCCCGAATGGCTCCCCGACGGACGTATCGTCGAACAGTTTGTCCTCGACCACCTCCGCCGCATCTTCGAACTCCACGGCTTCGCCGGGATCGAGACACGCGCCGTGGAGACATTGTAACAGCTGGAGTCGAAGGGGGAGACCTCCAAGGAGGTCTATGTCCTGGAGCGCCTCCAGGCCGTCAAGGAGCAGGAGGGCGGGGCGCGCGGCGCCGCCCACGAGCGGCGCATGGGCCTCCACTTCGACCTCACGGTCCCCTTCGCGCGTTACGTCATCGAGAACGCCAACGACCTGGACTTCCCCTTCAAGCGCTACCAGATCCAGAAGGTGTGGCGCGGTGAGCGCCCCCAGGAGGGCCGCTTCCGCGAGTTCACCCAGGCCGACATCGACGTCGTCGGCAACGGCGAGCTGCCCTTCCACTTCGAGGTGGAACTGCCCCTGGTCATGGCCGAGGCGCTGACCTCCCTGCCCATCCCGCCCGTCCACGTCCTCGTCAACAACCGCAAGGTCGTCCAGGGTGTCTGCGAGGCCATCGGTGTCGCGGACGTCGATGCCGCCCAGCGCGGACTGGACAAGCTCGACAAGATCGGGCCCGAGGGTGTGGCCGAGGAACTCGCGGCCTCCGACATCGCCGACACCCAGGCCGCCACACTTCTGGCCATGGCAGAGATCCGCACCGACTCCCCTGACGAGATCCGCGCGCGGGTGGGGCAACTGGGCGTCTCGGGGGAGTTGCTGGAGGAGGGCCTCGCGGAGCTGTGTGAACTGGTGGGCACCGCCGCAGCCCGGGTGCCCGGCGTCGTCGTCGCCGACCTGCGGATCGCGCGTGGCCTCGACTACTACACGGGATCCGTCTACGAGACCGTCGTGGAGGGCCACGAGGACCTGGGCTCGATCTGCTCGGGTGGTCGCTATGACTCCCTCGCCACCGATGGGCGGCGCACCTACCCCGGTGTCGGCCTGTCCATCGGGGTCTCCCGACTGGTCTCACGCATGCTCTCCGTGCCCCTGGTGCGCGCCACCCGCAAGGTCCCCACAGCTGTGCTGGTCGCCGTCGTCGACGAGGCCGACCGCCACCGTTCCGACGACATCGCCGCAGAGCTGAGGTCTCGCGGCATCCCCAGCGACGTGGCACCTGCTGCTGCGAAGTTCGGGAAGCAGATCCGCCACGCAGACCGACGCGGCATCCCCTTCGTGTGGTTCCCGGGGGCCGACAGCGCCCCGGACGCCGTCAAGGACATCCGTTCCGGCGAGCAGGTCGTGGCCTCGTCCGGGACGTGGACACCGCCCGAAGCGGACCTCCGCCCTCGTGTCGAGGCGGCCGACTGACCCATGGACCGCCTGGAGCACCTGCACGTGCTGAGGGGGGCGCTCGAAGGAGCCGCCCTGGACCTCCCCACGCCCGGTGCCCCCGTCGGGGAGCGGGAACGCGCCCGTGCCCTCAGGCGTCTGGGCGACCACCTGATCCCGCGCCTGGCGGATGCCGAGGCTCCCCTCCTGGCCGTCATCGGGGGATCGACGGGTGCGGGCAAGTCGACGGTCCTCAACTCCCTCATCGGCGCCCGGGTCTCCGCCTCCTCCGCCATCCGGCCCACCACGCGCCGACCGTTGCTCGTCCACAGAGCCCCCGATGCCGGTTGGTTCCAGGCCCAGCGCATCCTGCCCGGTCTCGCGCGGGAGAGGGTCGATGCGGTTTCCTCCCCCAGTGAGCCCCTGGTCGGGGGCGCCCCGGCCCTGGAGGTCCGCGAGATGGGTGCCCTCCCGGTGGGCATGGCCCTGCTGGACGCCCCTGACCTGGACTCGGTGGTGGAGGGCAACCGCTCCCTGGCCCGCCAGCTCCTGGACGCTGCCGACCTGTGGGTCTTCGTCACCACGGCCGCGCGCTACGCGGATGCCGTGCCCTGGGAGGTGCTCGGTCAGGCCGCCCAGCGTGACATCGCGGTCGCCGTGGTCCTCAACCGTGTGCCGAGCGGAACCATGGAGGAGGTCACCGCCGACCTGCACCGACTCATGACGGTCCACGGCATCGGTGACGCGCCCCTGGTCGGCATCGAGGAACAGCCCCTGGTCGAGGGCGTCCTGCCGCGCGAGGCGGTGGCCTCCCTGAGGTCCTGGCTGGAGGGCCTGGGGGCCGACTCCCACACCCGGGCCGAGGTCGCACGCCGCACCCTGGCGGGTTCCGTGCGCCAGGTGGTCGCAGGTGTGCACGTCGTGGAGGACGCGTTGGGGGAGCACGACGCGGCGTTGGGGACCGCCGGTGCACGGCTGGACGGGGCGGTGGAGGCGTCCCTGGAACGTCTCGCGGTCTCGACCGGGGACGGGACCCTGCTGCGGGGCGAGGTGCTGGCCCGCTGGCAGGAGGTCATCGGCGCCGCGGACTTCACCCGCCGCCTCGGCCAGGGGGTCTCCCACCTCCGCGACCGTCTCACGGCGGCCCTCAGGGGGAGGCCCGCGCCCCTGGCCCCCGTGGAGGACGCGTTGGAGGCGGGACTGGCCTCCCTACTGCGTGAGGAGTTCTCGCGAGTGCGGGAGGATGCGGAGTCCACGTGGGTGGCGGACCCCGCCACGGTTGCCCTCGTGCGCGCAGCTGCCCCCGCCGACCCCGCCGAGCTCGACCGGCGGGCCGTCGAGCTGACCCGTGGGTGGCAGTCGGAGCTGTTGACGCTCGTGCGCACCCAGGGTGGGTCGCGGCGCACCACAGCCCGTGTGCTGGCGGTCGGCACCAACCTGGTCGGAGTGTCCCTGATGGTCGTGATCTTCGCCTCCACCGGCGGCCTGACCGGAGCAGAGGTCGGGGTGGCGGGCGCCACCGCAGCAGTGGCCCAGAAGCTGCTGGAGGTCGTCTTCGGCGACCAGGCCGTGCGGACGCTGGCCGTGCGGGCGCGCGGGATGCTGCTGGAACGTGCGCGCACGGCCCTGGAGCAGGAGGTCGCACCCCTGCGGGACGCGCTCCCGCCCACCTCCGACGCGGCCACGCTCGCCCACGCCCGCGGGGATGTCGAGTCGGACTGGGGGTTGGGATGAACATCGGCCGCAGCGCCGCGCCCGCCCCCACCGCGCCGGAGGACCGTGTCCAGGCCCTGGCCCACGCCATGGACCTGTTGGGCGGGGACGTCCCCGCCGATGTCATCGACACCCTGGCCGATGTGCTCCTGCGGGCACACGAGCGCCGAGGGCTCGACCCCGACACGACGGTGGCCGCCCTCGTCGGTGCGACCGGGTCCGGGAAGTCTTCCCTGCTCAATGCCCTGGTCGGGCATGACATCGTGCGCGCCGGGATCCTGCGGCCCACCACCACGGAGGCCCTCGCCGCCGTCCAGCCCGGTACCGCGGCCGCCGCCCTGCTGGACTGGATCGGTATCGACCAGCGTGTCATCGTCCCCACGGGTGCCGGAATCCCCGAGGGGGTGGCGCTGGTGGACCTCCCGGACATCGACTCCCTCGAGGACGCGAACCGTGAGCTCGTCGAGCGCCTCGCTGCACGTGTGGACGTCCTCGTGTGGGTCCTGGACCCGCAGAAGTACGCCGATGACCTCATCCACTCCGCGTGGATCGCCCCGATGGCGGACCAGGCGGGGGTGACGGTCACCGTGCTCTCCCAGGTGGACCGCCTGGCGGAGGCAGACCGTCGCGAGGTCGCAGCCGACCTCGGGCGACTGCTCCTCTCCGACGGGGTGAGGTCCCCACTGGTCGTGGAGGTGTCCTCGGTGACGGGGGAGGGTCTGGGTGAGCTGCGCGCCGTCCTGGACCACACGGCACGAGCTGTGCGCGAACGTGCCCTGCGGGTCCAGGGGCTCCTGGACGAGGGCGTCGCCGAGGTCCGCCGCGCGGTGGGACTGGAGGGACCCCTGCCCGGGTTCGACCCTGAGGGACTGGCGGGAGCGCTGGTCGACGTCGCAGCGGTCGCGGCAGGTGTGGACCGGGTCTCCGCTGCGGTGGGGGCCGCCCACCGGCACCGCGGAGTCCGGGCCTGCGGATGGTTGCCCCTGCGCTGGCTGCGCGGACTGCGGGCGGACCCCCTGACGCGACTGCACCTGGGTGGTGGGGGTGGCGACTCGGTGACCACGTCCGTCCCGGACCCGGCAGCGCCGGCGCCGACCGCCTCGGCGGCCGAGCTGTCCACCGGTGTGCGGAGGGTCGTCGAGGACGTCTCCAGGGGTCGACCCGATGTCTGGCGGAGGTCGCTGGCTGCGGTCTCACGCACGCAGCTGGCCGCTCTGCCCGCCAGGCTCGACCGGGCGGTCGCCGGCACGGACCTCGGCATGGCACGGGCCCCCGCCTGGTGGGGTTGGTCGAATGCCGTCCAGTGGCTGGGGTGGGTGTGCGCCGGGGCCGGCATCCTGTGGATCCTCGGCGTCCAGGCTGCCCGCCAGTTCCTGCTGGTGGACTGGCCCCCGCCCCTGTGGCGCGGCCTGCCGGTCCCGACCTGGATGGTGCTGGTGGGTGTCGTCTGGACGCTGGTGGTCGTGGCGTTGTCGTGGCCGGGTGTCCTGGTGGGGGCGCGTCGGCGGGCCCGTTCCGCCCGTGCGGCCCTGTCGGCAGCGGTGCGGGAGTGCGTGGAGGCCGATCTGGTGCACCCGTTGGTGGAGGAGGACTCCCGCCAGCACCTGGTCGAGGAGTCCCTCGCCCGCGCCTCCCGCTGACGGCGCCCGCGCAGACGTCGGCGCCGGTCCCCGGCGGTCGGGCCGACGGAGACGGGCGCCTCTGTGTCTCGGTGGTGGCAGTGTCTCAGTAGTGGCGGCGAGGGCTGCGCTCCCCGCGGGACCCCCCGAAGCGGCGATCGCCGCGGTCCTCACGCCCACCGCGGTCCTCACGGTCCTGCCAGCGACCACGTCCACCACGGTCGCCACGGTCCTCGCGGCCGCCACGGTCCTCGCGACCGCCGCGGTCGTCACGGCGCGAGCGGTTCTCACGCCCACCGCGGTCCTCGCGGCCGCCATGCTGGACGGGGCCGTCGTCCTCGCGGATGCGCAGCGCGCGACCCGCGACCCGGGCCTTCGAGATGCGTCCGACCGTGTCGGGCGTCAGGTCGCCCGTGATCTCCACCAGGGAGAAGGAGGGGAAGATGTCGATGCGGCCCAGGTCCGAGCCGTTGATGCCGCCCTCGCCGGTGATCGCACCGACGATCGCGCCGGGGCGCACGCCGTCCTTCTTGCCGACCTCCACGCGGTAGCGCCGAGCCGATCCGGAACCCACGGGACGAGCGCCACCACGGCGGCGGGCCCCGTCACGACCACCCTTGGAGGAGCGGCCGTCACGGTCGCGGCCCTCCTCGAAGGAGGCTGCGACGAACTCGCCATTGTCGTCGACCTGCTCCTCGCGGCGCACACGGCCCTCGCCACGGCGGTCGCGTGCCACGCGCGGGGCGGGGCCCTCGTCGCCGACGGCGCGCGCCATCAGGGCTGCGGCCA
>JBQEKJ010000161.1:0-5673 GCA_052103835.1 Pauljensenia sp. | reverse complement strand
CCGCGTCGGGGGGTCTCCACCCCATAACTACCCCCCTCCCCCCGTCTTTGCGTTTCTGGGGGGGTGGGCCGGGGGGGGGGGGGGCCCCACCACCCGCCTAAGGACCACACATGACCTCGCCCACGAAAGCGCGCTCCCGCCGACACCGGGGATCCACCACGGAACCCCAGGCCGGGTACTGGCTCTACCTGATTCCCGGTGCGATCGGGTTCTTCCTGGTCGTCCTGCTCCCGTTCGGCATGAACATCTACTACAGCCTCACCGAGTGGAGTGGGGTCGGGACGCCGACCTTCGTCGGCCTGGGCAACTACATCAAACTCATGGGTGATGCGACGTTCTGGATCTCCTTCAAGAACTCGCTCTTCTTCGTCGTCGCCATGGCCCTCCTGCCCACCGCGATCGGTGTGCTGGTCGCCGCAGTCCTCTTCGACTTCATCGCCCCGAAGTTCGGGTCGAAGGTGACCAGCACCCTGCGTGCGATCATCTACCTTCCCCAGATCCTCCCCATCGCCGTTGCCGGCGTGCTCTGGAAGTGGATGTACCAGCCCGAGTACGGCGTCATCAACACGATTCTCTCCGCGATCGGCCTGGACGGTCTGCGTGGCAACTGGCTGGGTGACTCGAACCTGGCGATCTACGCGGTGATGAATGTGCTGGTCTGGCTCCAGATCGGCTACACGGTCGTCCTCTTCATGGCGGGTCTCTCCCGCGTCGACCCGGCCCTGTACGAGGCTGCCGAGCTGGACGGTGCCAACTGGTGGCAGCGCTTCCGCCACATCACCCTGGACCAGCTCCGACCCGAGATCTCGGTCGTCCTCATCACGACCTCCGTCGCCGCCCTGAAGGTGTTCGCCCCGATCTACATCCTCACCAAGGGTGGTCCCGGGACCGCGACGATGGTCCCCTCCTACTTCTCCTACTCCAGCTTCTTCACCACGACCCGCGTCGGCTACGGCGCTGCAGTGGCCACAGTGCTCGCCGTCCTCGTGACGATCATCGCCGTCGCCCTGTTGCGCTACCAGACCCGCACCACGGAAGGGTTCGACGATGACCGCCGCTGAAGCAACTGTCCCCCCGACCACGACCGCTTCGCCAAAGCGCCCGGAGCGTGCCCGTGGCGGCCGCTCCAAGCGGCGGGTGAGTGGGTGGGTCGTGCTGCTCATGACCTGCGCGCTGGCCCTGCTGATGATCTTCCCCCTGTGGATCGCGCTGATCAACGGCTTCAAGCCAGCCGACGACTACATCCACAACGGGCCCCTCTCCCTGCCCAGCCGTCTGGACTTCTCGGTCCTCAAGAACTTCTGGGTGAGCATCGACTTCAACCGGAAGCTCCTGAACTCCGTGATCATCTCCGGAGGGGTTGCCTTCATCGCCGTGGCATTGTCCCTGTTCAGTGCCTTCGCCATCGGTATCGGGCGCATCAAGGGGCGCGTGTGGATCCTGGCGGTCTTCATGGTCGCCTTCACGATCCCCCAGGAGGCGCTCGTCTACCCACTCTTCAAGCTCTCGCGTGACACGGGTCTGTACGACTCGATCTGGGGCATCATCATCATCTTGGCCGTTCTCCAGAGTGCGTTCGGGACGTACATGCTCTCCTCCGTGCTGGGGACCTTCCCCAAGGAGGTCCTCGAGGCTGCCCGCCTCGACGGGGCGGGACGCTGGCAGTTGTTGCGCGACATCGTGCTGCCGTTGACACGTCCCACCCTGTCCGTCCTGGTCACGTTCTTCTTCATCTGGACGTGGAATGACTTCTTCCTGCCGATGATCCTGTTGCCCTCGGCGAAGAACCAGACGGTCTCGGTGGCCCTGGGAGCCCTGAGTGGCCAGTACACCTCGGACCCGACCGCCCTCGCGGCCGCCTCCCTCGCCGGTATCCTGCCGGCATTCGTGTTCTTCCTGATCTTCCAGCGCACCCTGATGCGCGGGATCAACATCGGTGCCATCAAGTGAGCCTCGCACAGACGGACACTCCCACCCCTCCCCCGGAAGGAATCATCCCGATGAGCCAGCAGCTGCAGCTGCGGACCAGTTCCCCCCTCGCCACCTCGGACGACTGGTGGAAGCAGGCGGTGGTCTACCAGGTCTACCCGCGCAGCTTCGCCGACTCCGACGGCGACGGCTACGGGGACCTGCGGGGCGTGATCGGCCACCTCGACCATCTGGTCGCCCTGGGCGTCGACGTCGTGTGGCTGTCGCCGATCTACCGGTCCCCCCAGGCGGACAACGGCTACGACATCAGTGACTACCGCGACATCGATCCGCTGTTCGGAACGCTGGAGGACTTCGACGAACTCCTGGATGAGGCGCACCGGCGCGGGATCCGGGTCGTCATGGACCTGGTGGTCAACCACACCTCCGACGAGCACGCGTGGTTCCAGGAGTCCCGCTCCAGCCTCGACAATCCCAAGCGGGACTGGTACGTCTGGCGTCCGGCCCGCCCCGGGACCGTGGCGGGAGAGCCCGGTGCGGAGCCCAACAACTGGGGCTCCTTCTTCTCGGGGCCTGCCTGGGAACTGGACGAGGCGACGGGGGAGTACTACCTGCACCTCTTCCACCGCAAGCAGCCCGACCTCAACTGGGAGAACCCGGAGGTGCGCGCCGCGGTCCACGAGATGATGCGGTGGTGGCTGGACCGCGGGGTCGACGGGTTCCGCATGGACGTCATCAACTTCATCTCCAAGGTCCCCGGCCTGCCGGACGGGGAGGTGCACCCCGGTGAGCTCTTCGGTGACGGGTTCCCCTTCTACGCCTTCGGTCCGCGCCTGCACGAGTTCCTCCAGGAGATGCACCGCGAGGTCTTCGACGGACGTCACGGCTACATGACGGTGGGCGAGACCCCCGGCGCGACGATCGAACAGGCGCGACTCGTCACGGACCCGGTCCGTCGTGAGCTGGACATGGTCTTCCAGTTCGAGCACGTCGACCTGGACCACGGTGAGGGCAAGTACCATCCTGTCCCCCTGGAGCGTGGCGCCCTGGCGGCCAGCCTCACGAAGTGGCAGGAGGGTCTGGCCGAACGCGGATGGAACAGCCTCTACCTGGGCAACCACGACCAGCCCCGACCGGTCTCGCGCTTCGGTGACGACCGCGACCACTGGCACGACTCCGCCACGGCCCTGGCCACCGCCCTGCACCTGCTGCGCGGCACGCCCTACGTCTACCAGGGCGAGGAACTGGGCATGACGAACGCCCCGTTCGCCAGGATCGATGACTACCGCGACGTCGAGGCCGTCAACTACTACGCGGAGCGCACCGCGCTGGGGGAGGACCCGGTGGAGGTCCTGGGCGGGATGGCGGCGATCAGCCGTGACAACGCCCGCACCCCGGTGCAGTGGAGAGACGGACCCGAGGGCGGGTTCACGGCGGGCACGCCGTGGATCGACGTCAACCCGAACACGGCCAGCATCAATGCCGCGGCCCAGGTGGGCGTCGAGGGTTCCGTCTTCGAGCACTACCGGGCCCTCATCGCGCTGCGCCACGCCAGCGAGGTCATCGCCCTGGGAGCCTTCGAGCGCCTGGACGCCGGCGACCCCGCGATCTTCGCCTACCGGCGTGGGCTCGGGGCGGAGTCGGTGCTGGTCATCGTCAACCTTTCCTCCGAGACCCTGACCCCCGAGTGGTCGGGCGGGGACCCGGTCCTGCTCGCCGGGGACCTGGTGCTCACCAATGGTGCCGGGTCGGACGATGCCGGGGCGCTGGCCCCCTGGGAGGCCAAGGTGTACGCGACGTCCGGAGCGCTGGGCCCCCTCGCCTGATCGCCAGCGTGCCCGCCCTCGTCGACATCGACGAGGGCGGCGTCACGCCCGCGAACCCGGGAGTGCGAAGACCACCGGTGCACCGATCCTGAAGCCCGAAGGGTAGCTGCCCGTCGATGCCAGGGTCGTGAAGAGGTCGGCGACCTCATCATCGGTCAGCCAGAAGTCGGAGGTCTCACGGAAGCGACGCGCCATGACCGTGCGCGGCAGGACCAGTTCCTCCGTGGCGCGGGCAGGACGGGCGATGGCCACGACGGGGCAGTTGCGTGAGCGCGTTGCGGGTGAGGCCCTGTGTTCCACGTAGAGCATCCCGTCCGTGGGCTCGCGGTAGACGTAGTGACCCCGGTCCTCCGTGGAGAGGCGGAAGAGGAGCAGCTCGTCCAGGGTCAGGAAGGTCCCCAGGACTGCGCGGACCTCCTCGGCGGTCCTGCACGGCACCCACCGCATGGGGGGCCATTCGAGGGAGCTCACGCGGATGGGCGCACCGGATCCCCATCCGTGCGGGACCGAGTCGGGGATGTCCATGTGCCCAGTGTCCCCAGCCCCATGTGCACCTGGGGCGGGAGATCCGTCACGTCGGTGCGACCCGGCGCACGCACGGAGTGGGGCCCTGAATGTGGTGCCCCCTGACCTGCGAGGACATACCCGGAGACTCGGTGCAGGCAGAGGTGTGGTCCACCCGATGGTCAGACGTGCAGGCGCGTTGCGCGAACGGCCACCCTTGTCCGGGGGTCCATTCACTCCGGCCGCGGACTCACCACTCCTGGGAGCCCGTTCACCGGGGCGCTGGCGGGACGGTCCAGGTGGGCGCTGCGGAACGGGGACACATCAAGCGGCGACGCACGCCCGGGTCCTGGGCTCCGTGTTCCAGGGCACGGAACCCAGGACCCGTGACGAGGCTCATCTGTTCCGGCGTGCGAGTCGGACGGCCGTGAGCCCGGCTCCCGCGAGCAGGAGGACGACGGCGACGATGGGCCCCAGGTCGGCGCCGGTCCGGGCCAGCAGCCGTCCGGATCCTCCCCCCACGACCTTGACGGGCGTGGCTCCCCCGGTCGGTGGCGAGGTCGCCCCCGAGGTCGGTGCCGGTGTCGAGGGGGTGGGCGTCGGGGTCGGGGTGGGTGTCGGACCACTGTCCGGAGGCGAGGTCAGACTGCTCCCGGCCAGGAGGACCGCGGAGTCGAGCTGGCCGTCGCGTGTGTCCGCGATGGCGACGACCACGGTGCTCTCCTCACCCGGGTCCACCTCGGCCACACAGGTCAGTGGGACCGTGAACGCGTTGAGCTCGGTGTCGAGACCGACCGCTCCGGGATCGGTGCCGACGAAGTTCACGACGTGGAGGTCCGCGTTGCTCGACGGGTTCACGGTGGTGGTCCCCACCGGGTCCGAGGTGCCGGGGACCAGTGAGCACACCTCACCGTCCACCAGGACGGCGAAGGCGTCGGAGTAGTCACGGTCCGACCACAGTGAGTACTCCTCGGAACCGAAGACGTACTCCAGGGCGAGTTCCTCCCCCTCGGGCACGACCGTCAGCGTGAGCACGGCAGCGTCGTAGGTGGTCTCCCCGAAGATCCCCTCCAGTGCGGGGGAACCTGCGCCACCGAGGTCGCCGGTGGTGGTGAGTTTCTTGTTCGGGCCGAGCACGGAGGAGTACGTGAAGTCCACGTCCTCGGCAGAGGTGGGATCGGAGTCGATGACCGATCCCGTGGACAGCACGACGCCCGTCGACGGGGAGAGGGCGTCGAAGGCGAGGTCGGCATATCTCCCCGCCTGGACGTCGAGCCCCTCGAAGGAGGCCGAGGTGACGGTGACGCCCTCGCCCGCCAACTCCTGGACGAGGGAGGCGGCGTCCGTGTCGCGCAGTGAGGTGACGTCCTGGCCCGGCGATGCCCGGACAGCGCTGACGGGTACCACCCTCAGG
>JBQEKJ010000160.1:1683-5676 GCA_052103835.1 Pauljensenia sp. | reverse complement strand
ACGTCTTCCCCGGCAACGGCACCTCCCCCTACGGCGAGGACGACCTGCTCGCCCCGCTCGGCGCCTACGGCCGCACCAAGGCAGCTGGGGAGTGGGCCGTGCGCTCCCAGGGAGTGGACCACCTCATCGTGCGTACCGCGTGGCTCTACGGGGAGCACGGCAACCCCTTCCCCAAGGTCATGGCGCGCCTGCTGCGTGAGAAGGGCCACGTCGACGTGGTCACGGACCAGGTCGGTCAGCCCACCTGGACCCGGGACCTCGCCGACCTGATCCTGCGCCTGGTCGAGGCCGAGGCGCCCTCGGGCACCTACCACGGCACCTCGTCGGGGCAATGCTCCTGGTGGGACTTCACCCGGGCAATCGCAGAGTCGATCGGTGTGCCCGTCGACGCCGTGGGCGAGACGACGGCAGCGGCCTTCAAGCGCCCCGCGCCCCGCCCGGAGTACTCGGTGCTCGGACACGACGCGCTGCGCCGTATCGGTGTGGAGCCGATCGGGGACTGGAAGGACCGCTGGGAGGCGGCTGCCGCCTCCATCGTGGAGGGCTGAGGGAACTGCCGCCCATGGCGGGTCGCGGGTTCCGTGGCCGGGCAGGGCGGCGCAGGGACGATCGACGTCCAGGACAGGCGGAGGGGACGCGCAGGTGAAGAAGCTGACCGGATGGGCCAAGCATGACGACTGGGGCTCGGTCGACGACATCCCGGGGTTTCTCGGGCAGGAGCCCGACGGATCCCCCTGCTCCGAGCTCTGGTTCGGCGCCCACCCCGACGGCCCCACGCTCACCGCGGACGGGACCACATTGGCGCAGCGCGTCAGCGCCGATCCCGCGGAGATGCTCGGGCGCGGCCTGGTCTATGCCTTCGGCCCCCAGCTGCCCTACCTCGCCAAGGTCATCGCGACGTCCAAACCCCTGTCCCTGCAGGTCCACCCCACCAAGGAGATCGCCCGTGAGGGTTACCTGAGGGAGGACATCCTCGGCATCCCCCGCACGGATCCCGACCGCACCTACCGCGACATGAACCACAAGCCCGAGATGCTCTACGCGCTCACCGAGTTCGAGGCACTGGTGGGTTTCCGCGTGCCGCGTCGCGCGCGCCAGCTGCTGGAGGGCCTGGACTGTCCCCTCGCGGAGAACCTGCACCAGCGCCTGCGTCTGGCCACGGTCCGTGGAGGGCTGCGTTCCCTGGTGGCCTGGCTGTTCGACCCGGACTCGCCCGTCACGCCCGAGGCCATCGATCAGTTCGTCCGCGCCAGCGCCGAGCGCCTCGCGCGTGGGGACTCACCTTCGGTGCGCACCGACCGCATGGTTGCCTCGCTCGCCGAGATCCACCCCGGCGATCCGGGGATCATCGTCGCCTTCCTCATGAACCCCGTGTCCCTGCGGCCGGGGGAGTGCGTGTACATCCCTCCACGGATGATCCACTCCTACCAGTCGGGCATGGGGATCGAGGTCATGGCCTCCTCCGACAATGTCGTGCGCGCGGGCCTGACCGCCAAGCACGTCGACGCCGCCCAGCTGGTCGAGATCGCGGAGTTCTCCGCCCTCCCCCCGGTGCGCGTGGCCCCCGAGCACCCGACGAGGGCGACCGACCGTTTCCTCGCTCCCGCCCAGGAGTTCCAGCTCTCGGTGACGACACTGGGAGCTCACGGAACACGCGGCGGGCACCGGGCCGAGGCTGAGGAGGGCGGCGGGGTCGCAGCCCACCGCGTGGCCGACGGGATTGACGAGAGCGGAGCCCACCGCGAGGATGTTCTGCTCCGGGAAGGTGGATCCCGGGGCGGGAACGAGGGCGAGGGTGGAGCGCGCGGCACGGATGTCGTCGAGGAGACGGTTCCCGGTGAGGGACCCCGCATCGTCTTCGTGACCGAGGGGCAGGTGACCCTGCGGACCGAGGTGCCCTGCGGGAGTGCAGCTGAGCTGACGCTCCACCGCGGTGAGGTGGCTTTCGTGGCTGCCTGCGAGCGCGCCCTGAGCGCCAGCGGCCACGGCCGCATCATCCAGTGCGCAGCACCGTGACCCACTGACGTCGCAACCATGTCGGGCCTGGCAGCGGATCCGGGTGCGACGGACCCGGGTACGACGAGGGACGTCTTGGTGTGCCCGCGCATGGTCGGCGTGGACCACCGTGACGAGCACTCGGACGGGGGAGGACTGTCGGTAGGGGTTTCCCGGGTGGGGTGGTCCCGGGCACGAACGGCCACGGTGCGGACGCGCCGGGCGGGTCGGGGTGTGCTGCGTAGGCTGACAGCACACTGACGAGAGGGAGACAGATGCCCATCCGCACCACCCATGTCGGCTCACTGCCGCGGCCGAAGGAACTGCTCGACGCGAACGCACGTCGCGACGAGATCGGCGACGAGGCCTTCGCGCAGGTCCTCCAGGCCTCGGTCGACGAGGTTGTCAGGCGTGAGCACGAGATCGGCCTCGACGTCGTCAACGACGGCGAGTACGGGCACATCATGACCGAGACCGTGGACTACGGCGCCTGGTGGTTCTACTCCTTCTCCCGCTTCGGTGGCCTGGAGCTGACTGAGGACTCCCGTTTCGGCATGGCCCCGCCAGCGGCCGGAGGAAGGATCCAGCTCGCCCCCTTCGCGGAGCGCCGCGACTGGCAGCGTTTCGCCGACGCCTACTCCGACCCGGAGTCGGGCATCCACGTCGCCAAGGGCGGATCGACCGCCTTCCCGACCATCACCGGGCCGCTGACCTACATCGGCCAGGACGCCGTCCAGCGTGACATCGAGTTCGTCACCAAGGCGCTCGCGGCCAACGGGCTCACCCCAGCCGACGGATTCGTCGCGGCACTGTCCCCGGGATCTGCGGCGCGCATCTCGAATGCCCACTACGACAACGACCTGGAGGTCCTGGAGGCCTGCGGTGAAGCCCTGCACCAGGAATACAAGGCGATCACCGATGCCGGCCTGACCGTGCAGGTCGACGACCCCTCCATCGCCGAGGCGTGGGACCAGATCAACCCCGAACCGCCGGTCGAGGACTACCGGGACTACATCCAGGTCCGCATCGACGTGCTCAACCGGGCGCTTGAGGGCATTCCTGAGGACCAGGTCCGCTTCCACGTCTGCTGGGGTTCCTGGCACGGTCCCCACACCACCGACATCCCCCTGTCGGACATCGTCGACAAGGTGCTGCAGGTCAAGGCACGTGGCTACACCTTCGAGGCGGCCAACGCCCGTCACGAACACGAGTGGACCGTGTGGCGTGACATCGATCTGCCCGAGGACAAGGTCCTCATCCCCGGTGTGGTCGGGCACTCCACCAATGTCGTCGAGCACCCCGATCTGGTCGCCCAGCGCATCCAGCGCTTCGTCGACATCGTGGGTCCCGACCGCGTCATCGCCTCCACCGACTGCGGGCTGGGCGGACGTGTCTACCCCTCCATCGCCTGGGCGAAGTTGGAGTCCCTGGTTGCGGGCGCGCGGCTGGTCCAGGACTGAGACAGGGCCCTCCGGCTCCCGGGAATCCGGGAGCCGGAGGGCATTCCTGTGCCCTGGCGGTATCAGCCCCCACGGGCTGGGTGGTGCACCGAAGTGGTGTGACGGAGTGGCGGAGTGGTGGGCCTGCGAGGTGTGACTGGGTGGTCGGACTGCGCCGTGAGATCCGAGCTGCCCTCCGTTCCGCGGTCTGTCGTCATGAAGGCAGGGTCGTCCTCGCACGGGTGTCTTGTCGGCGCGGGGCGGTGCGGGGGTCGCCCTCGTCCGTGAGGAGTCCCGTCGGCGCGCCGCGGCACAGCCGCCGCCCACGGGGGAGGTGTCACAGCGGGGGCGGGGCCGCCCTCGTCGATGGGGCATGCTTCCCACCCGCGCTCGACCGCTCCCGCACCGAACCTGCTGCACAGGGCGGGTCGTCAGGGAGCGCGCGGCCGACACCGTGGTGCTTCGCTCATGAGACGACCTCCTCAAGCGGACGATCGCCGCGTAACGTGGGTCAGCGATTCAGCCGGGGCGCACCCCGCGGCGTCCCATCAACGTGGAG
>JBQEKJ010000160.1:0-1673 GCA_052103835.1 Pauljensenia sp. | reverse complement strand
GTCAAGAAGACCATCGACCAGGTCTCCCAGGACATGGAGGACCCCGAGCGCAGTCTCAAGCGCGAACTCACCGCCTGGGACATCGCGGTCATGGGTGTCGCTGTGGCCGTGGGCGCCGGCATCTTCTCCGTGGGGGCACAGGCCGCCGCCGAGTACGCCGGTCCCGCCGTCATCGTCTCCTTCGTGCTCGCGGCCGTGATCTGCGGGCTGGCGGTGATGAACTACGCGGAGTTCTCCTCCTCGATCCCCGTCTCCGGGTCGGCCTACACCTTCTCCTACGTCTCCCTGGGGGAGTTGGTCGCCTGGATCATCGGTTGGGACCTGATCCTCGAGATGCTCATGGCGGCCTCCGTGATCTCCAAGTACTGGGGGATCTACGTGCGCAACGTGTTCGAGTTCCTCCATGTCGACATCCCCACCGAGATCCCCGTCGGGCCGCTACAGGTGTCCTGGCCGCCGGTCCTCATCGTGGGCCTGTTCACCGTGCTCCTGGTGCTGGGGACCAAGCTCACCTCGCGGGTCAACTCGGTGCTGACCATCATCAAGGTCGGCATCACGATCTTCATCGTCATCGCGGGCGCGTCCTATGTGAAGCTGTCGAACTTCTCCCCGTTCCTGCCGCCCTCGGAGCCCGTGGAGAGCGAGGGTGCCAGCGGCGTCATGCGCCAGACCCTCGTCGCCTTCCTCTCGGGCGCAGAGCCCACACGCTACGGCGTCTACGGCCTGCTGGGCGCGGCGGCCCTCGTCTTCTTCGCCTTCATCGGCTTCGACATCGTGGCCACCACCGCCGAGGAGGCCAAGGACCCGCAGCGGACCCTGCCCCGCGGCATCTTCGGGGGTCTGGCGCTGGTCTCGCTCCTCTACATCGCGGTCACGATCGTCGTGACCGGAATGGTGAGCTACAAGGAGATGGCCGCGGAGGACGAGCCGAGCCTGGCCACCGCGTTCCGGCTGGTGGGCGCCAACTGGGTGGGGACGTTCATCACCATCGGCATCCTCATCGGGCTCACCACCGTGATCATGGTGCTGCTGCTGGGGCTGGCGCGCGTCGTCTTCGCGATGAGCCGCGACGGGCTGCTGCCCCGCGGGCTCTCCCACACCTCCAAGTGGGGCACGCCCGCGCGACTGCAGATCATGTGCGGCGCGGTGGTGGCGGTCATTGCCAGCCTGGCTGATGTCGGGCAGCTCTCCGAGATGATCAACATCGGGACGCTGAGTGCGTTCGTGCTGGTGAGCTTCTCCGTGCCCGTGCTGCGCAAGCGCTATCCCGACCTGCCGCGCGGGTTCACCGTGCCGTTCTCCCCGTGGCTGCCGATCCTCTCCGGCGTGCTGTGCATCTGGCTGATGGCGAACCTCGCCGTGGAGACGTGGCTGCGATTCGTCGTGTGGCTTCTGGTGGGTCTGGCGATCTATTTCGGGTACTCGTTCTCCCACTCCCGTGTGCAGCTGGAGTCCCATGACCAGAACCCGCTGCTGGCGCTCGGCGAGGGCATTGCCGAGGAGTCCGTGGCCGTTGCGGGGGAGGGTACTGCTGCTGGTGGGGCTACTGCTGGGACGACGCTGGATGAGGCGGCTGCAGGCGACGCGGCCGGTGGCGACTCGGTGGCGATCGGCGCGGCGGCCACGCAGAGGGCCACCGACCCGGGGACTGGGGGGACTCCCTCGTCGATCGG
>JBQEKJ010000159.1:4097-5682 GCA_052103835.1 Pauljensenia sp. | reverse complement strand
CAAGGACTCGAGTCCGCAGGACTGCAGGGCGGCGCGCACCCGCTCCCGGGACTCCCGCACGGAGGCATCGGGAAGACCGACCAGAGAGAAGGAGACAAGGCCACGGCCGACATGGGTCTCCACCTCCACGAGGTGTCCATCGAGCCCGACCAGTCCCACGCCGAGGGCCGCGGCGACGGCGTTGGTGTTCGCACTCGTGCTCACGGCTGCACCCCCTGAACCCACTCCACCCGGGCCCCGCCCAGGGAGATCGGGCCGGAGAGGGACTGTGAGCGCGGCTGGGAACGCAGCTGGGGCTGCCGCGCGGGCGCGGTCACCGCCACGACGTCGAGGCGCACGCGACCGTGGATGTCGTGGCAGGCCAGCCACGCGGCCGCCAGCCGTCTCAGACGTGCGAGTTTGCGCGCATCCACGGACTCCAGTGCCGTGCCACGGGCCACACCCGTGCGGGTGCGGACCTCCACGAAGACGAGGGCGCCCCCGCCCTCGTCCCACGCCACGATGTCGAGCTCACCGCGACGCCCGTCGCGCCAGTTGCGGTCCAGGACCAGCAACCCGTCGTCCTCCAGCAGGCGGACCGCCAGGTCCTCCCCCGCCCGTCCCAGTTCCGCCCGGTGTCCGGTGCGCATGTGACCACCTCCACCGACACCGTGGCAGGTGGGCGCCACGGATGCGTCGCGCGCCCGGTCAGGGTGTGGACGGAGCGGAACGGGTGTGTGGACCTGTGGACAGGGTCAGGGGATGTCGAGCTCCGGCTTGGAGAGTTCCTCGACGTTGACGTCCTTGTAGGTGATGACGCGGACCGACTTCACGAAGCGGGAGGACCGGTAGATGTCCCACACCCAGGCGTCCGTGAGGGTCAGCTCGAAGAACACGTCCTGTCCGACGGGTCTGGCCTGCACGTCGACCTTGTTGCACAGGTAGAAGCGCCGCTCCGTCTCCACGACATAGCTGAACAACCCCACCACGTCGCGGTACTCACGGAAGAGCTCCAGCTCCAGGGCGTTCTCGTAACCTTCGATGTCCTCACTGCTCACAGTCCCATCATGCCCTCTCCGCCCGCTGCCGGCCTCATCGGGCCCGTGGAGGGCGCGGGCGTCCCAGCAGGGATGACGCCGGGGAGATGCCAGGACCTGCGGTGGAGCTCACACGGACCCAACCGGCCCAGGGCCTCCACGTGGGAGGGAGAGGCATAGCCCTTGTTGTGTGCCCAGTCGTAGCCGGGGTCCGGGAGAGCGACCATCCGCGCATCTCGGCGGACCTTGGCCAGGACCGAGGCGGCGGAGACCACCGCGCACTCCAGGTCCGCACGCACACGGGTCACGACGGGCACACCGGGCCCCGTCAGTCCCCCGGGAAGGACTGTGGATGCGCTCACGCCCCCCTCCCAGGGTCCGCCGGTGGGGAAGAGGGTGTCCTCGGGCGCGGTCAACCAGTCGTGTGAGCCGTCGAGCAGCACGATGCCGGGCTTCAGCCCACCGGCGCGGATCTCCGCCAGGGCGCGCAGGCCCGCCAGGCGCAGTGCCACGATGATGCCGAAACGGTCGACCTCGTCAGGACCCGCCCAGCCCACGGCACTGGCCAG
>JBQEKJ010000159.1:0-4087 GCA_052103835.1 Pauljensenia sp. | reverse complement strand
CAGGAGCCATTCCTCCACAGGGTCGCACAGAGCCTCGCGTCGACGCGGGGTGAGGCACTTCGAGTCCGTGAGTCCCTCGGGAGGCTCCCCGCAGGAGGCATCCACCACTGCCACCCCGACTGCCACGGGTCCCGCCAACGCTCCACGGCCGACCTCGTCCATCCCGGCGACCGCACCGTGGTGGGCGCTCAACTCGAGTTCCACCTCGCGTGAGGCAGTGCGTGGTCCGTGGTGCGCACCGCTGCGGCCACGCCGGGGACGCGCGCCGCCCCCGGTCCACAAACCCTCACCCGAACTGCGCGTCATGGCTCCGGCACCGCGTCGAAGACTTCTCGTCCCTCCAGGGAACGCCAGTGGGAGACGGGCCAGATCACCCATCGCGCGCGCCCCACCACGTCATCGAGGTCCACGAAGGGGGACTGTCCGCCGGTCATGTGGAACCGGGAGTCCGCGGAGTTCCCGCGGTTGTCACCCATGACCCACAGATGTCCGTCGGGCACCTGGACGTCGAAGGTGATCGTCGAGGGTGCCTGTCCGGCGGCCAGGTAGGTCTCGTCGAGGGCAGTGCCGTTGACCTCGATGCGCCCGGCCGCCGTGCAGCAGGTGACGTGGTCCCCGCCCACGCCGATGACGCGCTTGACCAGGGTCTGCTCGCCGTCGGCGGGCAGGAAGCCGATGAACTCGCCCACGGAGCGGATCGCACCGCCGACCCCACCCGCGTCGGCACTGGGCAGCCAGCCCAAGGAGTCATTGAAGACCACGATGTCGCCGCGTCGGATGTCACCGGTCCAGGCGGACACCCGCGAGACCGCGATCCGGTCGTCCTCGACCAGTGTGTCGTGCATGGAAGGTGAGGGGATCCAGAAGACCTGGAGCACGAAGGCACGCAGCAGGGAGGAGAGGACCACGGCCAGGATCAGCACCAGACCGATCTCACGCAGCCAGGACAGCACTCCCCCGGGTGCGTCCACGGACCGGCGCGACGCGCGCGACCTGCGGCGTGCGGGGGCTCCGCTGCGGCCCACGTGGGAGGCGGGCGGGGTCGGCCGTGTCTCTGCAGGGTCCACCCGACCATCTCCCATGTCCCCGCCCCTCTTCCCGTCCACCTGCCCAGAATGGAGGTCGGGCCCGGCACCCATGGGTGACGGGCCCGGCCTCGGCGTCAATCCGCGACGGTGAAGACCCGGTGCGCCTTGATCGTGGCAGCCTTGCCGTGGCGGTCGCGCAGGTAGTAGAGCTTCGCGCGACGCACGGACCCGCGGGTCACGACCTCGATGTGGTCGATCGTGGGGGCGTGCACCGGGAAGGTACGCTCCACGCCCACGCCGAAGGACACCTTGCGCACCGTGAAGGTCGAGGACACACCGTGCCCGCGACGCGCGATCACGACGCCCTGGAAGATCTGGATACGGGAACGGTTCCCCTCGACGATGTGCACGTGCACCTTGACGGTGTCACCGGCTCGGAACGCGGGGATGCCCTCGCGCAGCGAGGCCTCGTCGACGACGTCCAGCTTCTGCATGTTCTCTCCTCGACGCACCTGCCGCAGGTCAGTCACGCCAGATCGGCAGGTCGTGCCTGCTGTACCAGTGTGGGTGCGACACCTCGACGTCCCCCTGCGGCAGGAATCGTCTCATCGGCCCGACGTCACAGTCTGCCACATGTCGGTCCCCACGCCCAAGGGGAATGTCCTCTCCTCACTCACTGCGGGGAGTGAGGTTGCGCACGAGGACGTCGTCGATGTTGGCCACCTCACCCACCATGAAGGTGCGCCGCCCCGCCAGGGAGAAGCCGTGGCGTCGGTAGAAGTTGCGCGCCCGCTTGTTGGCGATGTTGGTGCCCAGCGCGACCTGGGAGTTGCGCCCCCGCGCCGCGACGTCGGCGACTGCGCGTTCCAGCAACGCCCCGGACACGCCGGACCCGTGCCATTCGGGGGAGACATAGCACTTGGAGAGGTAGGCGGCGCCCAGCTCCACGCGTCCGCGTCGCACCATCTCCGTGGGCATCCCGTCGGGGCCGGCCAGAACGGTCAGCGTGTACCCGATGAGGGGCCCCTCCTCACCGCGCACCTGGGCGACGAGGATGCGGTGCTCCTCGGCATCGGCCAGCATGCGGGCGAACGCCTCCTCGGTGAGGTGTGTGCCCATGAACGCCTGGATGTCCTCCTCCGTGAGGAAGTCCGGACACGCCAGGGGGAAGGTCTCCCTCGCAAGGGCCGAGACCGCTGCGGCCTCGTCCTCGCGGGCGTGGCGGATGAGGATGTCGGCACGCCGGGGCACCAGGACCCGCCCTGCGCTGGCGAGGATCTCACGGTCGTGGATGTCCAGGTGTCCAGGGTCCAGTAGCGCGACGAGGTCAGGTCGCCTGTGGGCAGTGCGTACCAGGGAGCGGTCCCTGCGCCACCGCGACACGGCGGCGTGGTTGCCACCCAGCAGGACCTCGGGGACCTCCATGCCCCGCCAGGACCGGGGACGGGTGTAGGCGGGGTACTCCAGGAGCCCCTCCTCGGAGTAGGACTCCTCCACCAGGGAATCGGGATTGCCCACGACCCCGTCGAGGAGACGTCCCACGGCCTCCACCAGGACCAGCGCCGCAACCTCGCCCCCATTGAGCACGTAGTCGCCGATGGAGTACTCCACGACCTCCTGCTCCTCGTCACGGTAGTGGTCGGCGACACGTTGGTCGATGCCTTCGTAGCGCCCGCAGGCGATGACGATCTGGTCGGCCGCCACCAGGTCCTCCGCCACGCGTTGGGTCAACGGTGACCCGGACGGAGTGGGAATGGCGAGGACCCGCCGGGGGCGCCCGTTCGGAGCTGCTGCGCGCGCGGACGAGGGCGTCCCCGTGGCCGGGTCCTCGGGGAGGGGGACGGAGAGGACGTCATCGAGGGCACGCCCCCACACGTCCGCGCGCATGACCATCCCGGCTCCCCCACCGTAGGGGGTGTCATCAACCGTGCGGTGCCGGTCATCCGTCCAGTCGCGCAGGTCGTGGACACCGAACCTGAGCAGCCCCGCCTCCTGGGCGCGACCCATGAGGGAGAGGTCGAGAGCTGAGAAGTAGTCGGGGAAGATCGTCACGAGGTCGATGCGCATCAGGCCTCGTTCCCGGGGTGGCCCGCTCCACGACGGTCACCGGCGTCGACGGCCTCCGTCTCGTCGAAGAGACCCCGGGGTGCGTCGATCGTCACGGAGCCACCCTCGACGTCGACGACAGGCACGATCGCGTGCACGAAGGGGACCATGACGCGCCTGTCGGCGTGGCGCACGACCAACAGGTCCTGGGCCACGCCTGCCTGGAGGGCCACTACCTCACCCAGAATGTCGCCCGCCGGTGTGCGGGCCTCGAGTCCGACCAGTTCGTGGGGGTACCAGGCATCCTCCTCGGCCTCCTCCTCGACCAGCAGGACGGTGCCGCGCAGTGCCTCGGCTCCGGAGCGGTCGGTGACCTCGGCGAAGGTGGCCATGACCCTCCCCCGGTGTGCGCGCAGGGACTCGACCGTGAGGTGGGGGACGTCGTGGGAGTCGGTGTCGAGCACGCGACCGGACGCGAGGCGCTCCGGGTCGTCCGTGCGGACGTCGAGGTAGACCTCTCCCCTGAGCCCGTGGGGTGCCCCCACGACTGCCGCAGTCAACTGCATTGCTCCCCCTCGTCTTGCCTGGAACGACCGACCACCCATGGTAGCCGCCGAGGTCATGCGGACATGCGGGAGGGGCCCGGGTCTTCACCCGGGCCCCTCCCTGTCAGTCCCTCAGGACCGAGTCAGTGCCGATCCGTGTCGACCACGTCGACCCGGACGGGCTCGCGCGCCGAGAGCGCCCCCATTACCGTGCGCAGTGCGCGGGCAGTGCGCCCGTTGCGCCCGATGACGCGCCCGAGGTCCTCGGGATTGACCCGGACCTCGAGCAGCTGCCCGCGACGCATCGACCGCGACGAGACGCGAACGTCATCGGGGTGGTCGACGATCCCGCTGACCAGGTGCTCCAACGCGTCGGCGAGCACGATCAGGCATCCTCGCCGGCGTCAGCGGACTCCGCGGTCTCTGCGGACTCGGCCTCGGCAGCCTCAGCGGCCTTCGCCTTCTCGG
>JBQEKJ010000158.1:0-5685 GCA_052103835.1 Pauljensenia sp. | reverse complement strand
CCCGCCCGGCCCGCTCCCCCGCCCGGCCCGCTCATGAAAGGTCCCTCGATGCCTGTTGTCCCACTCGGTTCGCCCGAGACTCTCGGCGACCAGGACTTCCTGGCGCCCGCGGCCCGCGTGTCCGGGGCGGGGACGGCCGGTCTGGCCGAGCTCTCGGACCTCGAGCGTGCGGACAGGCTCGCCCGCATGCGCGAGGGCACGCTCGGTTCCGTCCACTCCTGGGAGCTGGTCACCGCCGTCGACGGTCCCGGCACCCGGATGACGATCTTCCTGGCGGGATGCCCCCTGCGCTGCCTCTACTGCCACAACCCCGACACCATGGCGATGCGCAACGGCGAGCCCGTCGAGGTCGACGAGCTGCTGCGCCGCATCAAGCGCTACCGCACGATCTTCCGCACCACGGGCGGGGGCATCACCCTCTCCGGTGGTGAGGTGCTCATGCAGCCCGCCTTCGCTGCTCGCCTCCTGCGAGGTGCACAGGAGATGGGCGTCCACACCGCCCTGGACACCTCCGGCTTCCTGGGGGCTGCGGCCACGGACCAGATGCTCGACGACACCGATCTGGTCCTCCTCGACGTCAAGTCCGGCATCCCCGGGACTTATCGGGAGATCACCGGGCGCGACCTGCAGCCGACCATCGACTTCGGTGACCGCCTCGATGCCCGCGGCATCGAGATCTGGGTCCGCTTCGTCCTGGTGCCGGGCCTCTCCGATGCCCCGGAGAACATTGATGCCGTGGCCCGCATCGCCCAGCGCTGGGGCTCGATGTCACGCCTGGAGGTCCTCCCCTTCCACCAGATGGGGCGCGACAAGTGGGCCTCGCTCCACATGGACTACAAGCTCGCCGACACCCAGCCGCCCTCGATGGAGCAGGTGGACGAGGTCCGCGAGCGTTTCCGCAGCTTCGGACTCACCGTCCACTGAACCCTCCTCTGTCGAGGTGGCGGTCAGGTCCGGGGACCCAGCTGTTGCCGGGCACCCCCCAGTCGGCATCCACCACGGCCGCCCGGGCCTCCGCCACCCACGGCTCGACCAGTCGGTCCACGTAGAGGGTTCCGTCGAGGTGGTCGAACTCGTGCTGGAAGATGCGCGCCAACCACCCCCGGGCCTCCACACGCACCGGGTCGCCGTGGACATCCACCCCCGTGAGCACCGCGTGCTCGGCGCGCACCAGGGGGAACTGGTGCCCGGGCACGGACAGGCACCCTTCGGACTCGCACTCCGGGTCGGGTTCCCTCACGGGCACCGGCGAGACCAACAGCTGCGGGTTCACCACGACGCCGTACATGCCCTCGCCGCCCTCGTGGAGGTCGACGGTCCCGGTGCCGACTCCACCGACGCCGCCCTCGTCAAGGGGCCCCTCAGCACCGACCGCCGCTGCGCCGTAGCGCGCATCGAAGCGGGCCCCTCCCCGGTACCCCCACACGAAGACACGGGCTCCCACCCCGACCTGCGGGCCGGCCAGGCCCACGCCGGGGGCGGCGGCCATGGTGTCGCGCATGTCGTGGACGAGGGCGTCCAGGGATGAGTCGAACTCCGTGACCTCGCTGGCGCGGGCGTGGAGGACGGGGTCCCCGGTGATGAGGATGGGAAGGATCGCCATGGCTCCATGGTGCCACCGGGATCCGCGCCCCCGGCTCGTGCGCCCGCCGTCAGGGAGGCTGCGCCCGTCGGTGAACTGCCCGTGTCCGCCCACGACCCGTGCGGACGTCGACCGCGCGTCACCCCGACCCCTGCGCATCTGTCCCCCGCGTCACCCGCCTGTGCCGCATCAGACGCCGCAGGACCTTGGGCCCACCCCACCCCCGGCGTTTACCATGGTGTCAGGGCGACGGCGCCGTGCTCCGGACCGCTGCGGCGACCGGGAGCACGGGGTCCGCCCCGGAAGCTCCCGTCCAGGAAAGGACCATCATGGCCCCCGTGCAGGTCAGTGGCGACACGGTCGCCGACCACCTCGTCAACCAGCTCCTCACCCTCGGCGTGCGGCGCATCTACGGCATCGTCGGAGACTCCCTGAACCCGATCGTCGACGCGGTGCGTCGCTCGAACAAGGACGGCAAGGGCATCCAGTGGATCCACGTCCGCCACGAGGAGTCCGCGGCCTTCGCCGCCAGCGCCGAGGCGGAGGCCACCGGCGAGCTCGCCGTGTGTGCGGGGTCCTGCGGCCCGGGGAACCTCCACCTCATCAACGGCCTCTACGACGCCAACCGCAACCGCGTCCCCGTCCTGGCCATCGCCTCCCACATCCCCTCGGTGCAGATCGGCACGCACTACTTCCAGGAGACCCACCCCGACCGCATCTTCAACGAGTGCTCGGTCTACAACGAGATGGTCACGAACCCCGCGCAGTTCCCCAGGGTCTTCGCCTCGGCCATCCAGCACGCGTGGGGCGGCCCCGGTGTCTCGGTGATCAGCCTGCCCGGTGACACCTCCGCCTCCCCGATCGAGACGACCTACCCCATCGAGATCGTCCGGCCCGAACCCCCGGTCGTCCTGCCCTCCGAGAAGTCCCTCCACGAGCTGGCCGACGCCATCAACTCCGCCAAGAAGGTGACGATCTTCGCCGGTGCGGGCACCAAGGGCGCCCACGACGAGGTCATCGCCCTGGCCGACCGCATCGCTGCCCCCATCGGGCACTCCCTGCGCGGCAAGGAGTGGATCCAGTGGGACAACCCCTTCGACATCGGCATGTCCGGACTGCTCGGCTACGGCTCCGCCCACCAGGCCATGTACGACTCCGACCTGCTGGTCCTCCTGGGCACGGACTTCCCCTACGACCAGTTCCTCCCCGAGGGGGTGCGCACCGCCCAGGTCGACATCCGCCCCGAGATCCTCGGGCGCCGCACGCGCCTCGACATCGCGGTGGTCGGTGACGTCAAGGAGACCGCGAAGGCCCTCCTGCCGCTGATCGACGAGGGTCGCTCGCGCACCTTCCTCGACCAGATGGTGAAGAAGTTCGAGCGCTCCATGAGGAACGTCGTCGGCGCCTACAAGGGCAAGTCGGCGGCGAGCATGAAGCCCCTGCACCCCGAGTTCGTCGCGGACATCCTCTCCGCGGTGGCCCCCGAGGACGCCTCCTTCACCGTCGACACCGGTATGGGCAATGTCTGGGCCGCGCGCTACCTGCGCATGAACGGCAAGCGCCGCCTCGTCGGTTCCTTCCTCCACGGCTCCATGGCCAACGCCCTGCCCCAGGCCATCGGCCTCGCCGCGGCGGAGCCCGACCGCCCCGTCATCACGATGTCGGGGGACGGCGGCCTCTCGATGCTGCTCGGTGAGCTCATCACCGTGAAGAACTACAACCTCAACGTCAAGGTGGTCGTCTTCAACAACGCCTCCCTGGGCATGGTGAAGCTGGAGATGCTGGTCAACGGCCTCCCCTCCTTCGGCACCGAGTCCGAGGACGTCAACTACGCCGCCCTGGGCAATGCGCTGGGCATCCCCTCGGTGTGCATCGAGGAGCCGGGTGACGTGGAGGACGTGCTGCGCCGCGAGCTCAACCGCCCCGGCCCCGGTCTCATCGAGTGCATGACGGATCCCCGCGCCCTGTCCCTGCCCCCCTCGATCACCGCGGACCAGGTCACCGGCTTCGCCCGCGCGATGAGCAAGGAGGTCCTGGGTGGGGGCCTCGGCGAGGTCGTCTCCATGGCACGCTCCAACCTGCGCAACATCCCGCTGCCCTGATCCGGGGGCGACCCGCCGCCCGCGTCCGTGTCCCTCCGGGGTCCGGTCGCGGGCGGTCGTGTCTCCCGGGTCCGGCTGGGCGCCGACTCAGCCGGGCGCCGCCGCCAGGTCGGGCGACGCCGCCCTCGAACACACAATTCATGGGAGGTCACCCGCGCGCCCTGCCGGTCCACCGCCCTGACCTGCGCGTCCACCTCCCCGACCGACGGAGGTGTGCCCTCGGGAGGGCAGTTGTGTGTTGATCGACGAGGGCGACGCCCTCAGGCGGCCGAGGGGGCGCGGCGACGCGCGTCGAGGATCGCGATGGTCAAGGAGACCAGCAGCAGGACCACGGTCACGGCCATGGACACGCCCATCGCCCGGGAGTGCACGGCGAGGTCACCCGCCGGGGCGGAGCCGACCACGGTGAAGAAGACCGAGGTCATCAGTGCCAGGCCCACGGTCGCCCCGAGACGCTGGAGCGTCTGGAGGAGCCCCGAGGCAGTGCCCGACAGGGCACGGGGCACATCGGCCAGGGTGAGCGCCTGGTTCGGGGAGATGACCAGCCCCGACCCGGCACCGGCCAGGGCGAGGAGGCCGGAGACCAGCCAGACCGCCCAGTGCTGGGTGGACAGGAGTTCGACGACCGCAATGATCGCCCCGATCGCCACCAGCATGGTGACGAGTCCGAGGACGACCAGCCTGCGCCCCACACGGTTCACCAGGCGGCCCGAGCGCGCCGAGGTGACGGCAGAGGCAAGGGCGAAGGGGATCTGCGCGAGTCCCGCCTCCCAGGCGGGCATGCCGGCACCCTGCTGGAAGTAGAGGGTGGTGACGATGAAGATCCCGGTGAACCCCGCGAAGTAGGCGGACCCGAGACCCGTGCCGAGGACGAAGCCCGGGTTGCGCACCAGGGCACCGGGCAGGACTGCGGCCTCGCCGCGACTGTCCTGCTGGCGTTCCCAGATGGTCAGCAGCACCAGCAGGAGCGCGGCCACACCGACCGTCCACCACGGGGCGCCGGCCAGACCGCGCTCGTTCTCGGAGGCGCTGATGAAGGGCCACATGAGGGCCAGCACGATCGCGGCGATGAGGACGAGACCCACGCCGTCGAGGCCCAGTCCGTGTGACTTCGCAGATCCGGGCTGGGCCGCGGCGCCCTCGGCACGCGCCGCGCGGGCGGCCTCGTCCACACCTCGCAGTCGCCGCCAGGCCAAGGGGATGACCACCAGGCCGATGGGGACGTTGATGAGGAAGACGGAACGCCACCCGTGCTCGGGCCCCAGGCCGGAGACGAGGAGACCGCCCAGGGCCGGGCCCACAGCGGTCGAGACGCCGACCGTCATCCCGAAGTAACCGAAGGCGCGCGCACGCGCGGGACCCTGGAACAGTTCCTGGATCAGAGCGATGACCTGGGGGTTGAGGATGCCCGCGAAGAGACCCTGGACGACACGGGTCAGGGCGAGCATGGCCGCACCCGTGGCGAGACCACACAGTGCGGATGCCACGACGAAGCCCGAGAGGCCCACCAGGAACATCGTCCGGCGTCCGACCAGGTCCCCGATCCTCCCGGCGGGCACCAGGGAGAGCCCGAAGGCGAGGGAGTAGCCCGCGACGATCCACTGGATCTGGGAGGGCCCCGCGCCCAACCCCGACTCGATCGAAGGCAGGGCGACGTTGACGATGGAGACGTCCAGGAGGGTCATGAACCCCGCTGCCAGGACGACGATGAAGGCGGACCACGGGGAGGCGCCGGGCGTGGCGGCAGCGCCGGCAGCGGGGGCGGTGCCGGGCGTGGACCGGTGGTACCAGGATCAGGGTTGCGAGAAGTCACCTGCTCAGGATTGCAGAGAATGGGGGCTGCGCGCCTGCGGAGAGATCCAGGCCTCCCCGGGAGGGAGCACCCGGAACCCGCGGAACTGCGGGGGGAGGGGCCGTCCCGCGAGGCTCCGTGTGAGCAAGGGATCGGCGTCGGCGTTCGTTCCCGGCCCCGCTCAGCGCGGCCAGTGCCCCACCCAGGGC
>JBQEKJ010000157.1:0-5696 GCA_052103835.1 Pauljensenia sp. | reverse complement strand
CCGACACCGACTGCGGGGTTGCGAACCAGTGGGGGTAGTCCTCGGCGTACTCGGGGCGACCGTGCTCCAGGCCCGCGAAGATCGACCCCCCGTGGTCGTCGAGAACGACGACCTGGACGTCCGCATGCTGCTCGCCCTCGGTCATCGCCAAGGACGATGCGTCGTGGAAGAAGGTCAGGTCGCCCATGACCGCCCGCACAGGCAGGTCAGCGCCCCAGGCCAGGCCCAGGGCGGTGGCGATCGTGCCGTCGATTCCGGCCAGGCCCCTGTTGGAGACCACATCGACGCGACCGGGGGCGCCCGCCACCAGGTCGACTGCGCGCACCGTCGTGGAGGCCCCCAGTAGGAGGACACCGGGCGGGGAAGCCCACACTGCTGCGGCTGCCACAGCCATGCTGATCCCCTCCGGGCCCGCTGGACGCCGCCCTTCCCGCGCGTCCTCCTCATGGATCACGTCCCGGACGCGGAGGGCGATCCCGGTGGAGGCCTGCACCCAGCGCTGGCGCCATCCCCCGTCCGGGTGGGGCCCGGCCGCGGCCAGCAGTGCCGGGACGACGACTGCGGCATTGCCCGCCTGATCGGCCCACAGCGGGGTCCGGGCCTGGACGACCAGTCGGACGCCCTCGCGTGCCAGCAGGGCGGACACAGGGCGCGAGAGGGTGGTCCTCCCCGTCAGCACCACCTGCTCGACCTCGTCCCCGGGACCACCGGGGGCGACCAGTCCCTGCTGGTGGGGCACCCAGGCGACACAATTGGTGGCACCCGAGGTCGGTTCGGCCAGCAGGGGGATGCCTGCGGCCTCCGCCCACATCCCGGCTCCGGGGTCTGCCCCGTCACCGGCGACGAGCACCGTGCGCAGCGTGGGGTCCACGACGTCCTCCCACGGCACCGGGGTGGGGGCAGCGCGCATGACGTGTGGGCCCACGACCTCCGTGGCCACGCCACCCCTGTGCTGCGGATCGGGCACCAGGGGGTCACGGAAGGCGACATTCAGGTGCACGGGGCCGGGCTCCCCCGACGGCGCACCGATGGCCGTGGCGACGGCTCGGGCGACGAGGGCGCCCAGACGCCGGTCCGCCGGGGTCCCAGCTGGCACGTCCCACCCGGCCCTGACGTGGGGCCCGAAGATGCCCGGCTGGGTGGTCGTCTGCGAGGCGCCGACCCCGCGCAGTTCGAAGGGTCGGTCCGCACTGACGACCACGATGGGCAGGTCGGAATGCGAGGCCTCGGCGATGCCGGCGTGGAGTTCGGCCACTGCACCGCCCGAGGTCGTCACCACCGCGACCGCTCGCGCACCGGCCCACGTGCGCGCCAGTCCCGCCAGGGTGGGGTCGCCCTCGTCGACGGGGGCGGTCCTGACGCCGGGGAAGCCCGCGACACCGGGGGTGCCCACGGTCGCAGTCGTGGTCGTGGTCGTGGTGGTGGGGGCGACCGTGGTACTGGGCGCACCCGACGCAGTGGAAGACGGGACGGCAGCAGGCAGGTGCGCAGCGGACGGCTCATCTCCGGCCGGAAGGGGGGCGGGCGGGAGGCCGACCAGCATGCCCGCACGCGAGAGGCCCACCGCGACGAAGGCCGCGCCACGCTCGTCCAGGCGGACGTGGACACGCAGGGACCCGCACCGCTCGGCATCGGCCAGGGCGTATGCGAGGGGGGCGCTGCGGGAGCCCGGACAGTAGACCACGTCGCGCACGCCTGCGGAGACCAGGGCCTGCACGAGGCCCTCAGCCAGGAGCTGGGAGGGGTGGGCGCTCATGCCCGCACCGCCTGCGCGGCCAGGACCCGGCACATGGCGTCCAGGCGCTCCCGCCAGCGTTCCTCCGCGCCCCCGGGCAGGGGGTGGGCGCCGATCAGGTCCTCGTCGGGGGCGATGTCGCGCACCGTGATCGCTCCACCCTCGGGCAGCAGCGGACGCGCGGTCACGTCGGCGGCCAGCAGTTGGGCGGTGGCCAGTCCGCAGGCATGGTCCAGTCGGGGCAGCGCGGCAGCCGCACGGACCCCGGCCGCCAGACCGACCGAGGACTCCAGCGCGGAGGAGATGACGACCTCCAGTCCGCTCGCCCGGGCGACCTCCAGGGCGCGCTGGATGCCCCCCAGGGGGGCGACCTTGACCACGGCGACGTCAGCGGCGCCGGCGCGGGCGACCGCGAGGGGGTCCTCGGCGCGCCGGATCGACTCGTCCGCCGCGATGGGGACGTCCACCCTCCGGCGCACCTCGGCCAGTTCCTCCACGGAGGGGCAGGGCTGCTCGACGTACTCCAGGCCACCGGCGGCCCGGTCCAGGGCGCGCACCGCCTCGATGGCGCCGGCCACGGACCAGGCGGCGTTCGCATCGACGCGGATGCGACCACGGGTGCCGACAGTGGCGTCAAGGGCCTCGCGCACGGCGGCGACCCGGTCGACGTCCTCAGCCAGGGAGGCACCGGGGTCGGCGACCTTCACCTTCGCGGTCGCGCAGCCCCCCGAGTCCCGCACCCGGCGTGCCGCCTCCTGCGGCGAGCACACCGGGACGGTGACATTGACCGGGACACTCTCCCTGCGGACGGGGGGCGCGGCGTGCAGCGCGCACTCCAGGGCGGACGCCAGCCAGGTCGAGGACTCACCGGCGTCGTAGTCCCAGAAGGGTGCGGCCTCGCCCCATCCGGCGGGCCCGTGCAGGAGCAGGCCCTCACGCGCGGTGACCCGCCGGAAGCGGATGGCCATGGGCAGGTGGTGGAGGAGGACCCGGTCGATGCCACCGAGGACATCGCGTGTCGAGGTGGGCAGGGTGGTCGGGTCGATCTCCCGGAGGGACGCCACGGGGGGCGCGGACACATGCATGGCTCCATTGTGCCCGCTGGGGCGCGCGGGGCGTCCGTGGGCGTGGCCTGCCATGCGTGCAGTGCCCGCGTCTCAATCAGTGCGGTCGGGGCCGGCGGTGGCCCCGTGTCATACCCCCGAGGTCCTCGGGGGCCTCGGGGACGCCTGGGCGGCGCAACAGTGTCGCGCGGGACCGTCTCCTGCAGCACGACGACAGACAATGTGCGTCGATGGAAGGTCCCCGCCCACGCAGGCTCAGGTATTCACGCAGGTCACGGCCCACCCCCTGGTCCGGCCCCGCATCGGGACTCCCGCATTGTCTGTCAGAGCCGTCTGTCAGAGCCGTCTGTCCGGGCGCACCCCGCACTCCGCACATAGGCTGGGGCCATGGTCTACGTCGCATTGGTGGTCGGGGTCCTCGCCGGAGCGGGGAGCCTGTGGTTGCGCAGGGATTCGCCGTCCTCACGATGGTGGGAGCACTCACACGGCATCGTTGACGAACGTTTCGCCTTCGCCACACTGCCGGGCCTGTCCCTCCTGCTGCTGGGTGTCGGCGTGGCCGCGCTGTCGGGCCTGGCGGGACCGGGCGTCCTGGTGTGGCTGATCGCCGCGGTCGGGATCGTGCTGGCCCTGGCGGGGTTGGCCCTGTCCTTCCTCGGTTTCGGCCGGGGCGCGCTGCCCGACTGGCTCCTCCCCGCCTGGCGCAGGCGCGGGGAACGCTGACCGGCAGGCGTTTCTCCTGCCTCCGCTCCCGACGAGGCAGACGTGGGCGGGGCCGAAACCCCTCCGATCGGTCGACCCGGCGACGCCCTCGTCGATGGTGGCCGACGACATCAGGGGCAGGCTGTCAGGCGCTCCCCAGGGCCGACACCATCGCCGCCTTGATGGTGGGCATGCGGTTGGCCGCCTGGTCGAAGACGATGGAACGCGAACCCTCGAAGACCTCGTCGGAGACCTCGATGCCCTCCAGGCCGAAGCGCTCGTGGATGTGGCGCCCGACCTCGGTGCCGAGGTCGTGGTAGGCGGGCAGGCAGTGCATGAACTTCGTGTGCGGACCCGCGAGCGCCATGAGGTCCTCATCGACGCGGTAGTCGTGCAGGAGCTCGATGCGCTGGGCCCAGACCTCCTTGGGCTCTCCCATGGAGACCCAGATGTCGGTGTGCACGAAGTCGGTCCCCTCCACGGCGGAGGTGTCCTCCGTGACGGTGACCCGGGCACCGGAGTCGACGGCGCGCTCGCGGGCGGCGCCGATGACGTCCTCGGCGGGCCACAGCTCCCGGGGCGCCACGATGCGCACGTCCATGCCGAGGATCGCGCCGTTGACCAGCAGGGACCTGCCCATGTTGAACCGCGCGTCGCCGATGTAGGCGTAGGAGATCTCCTCGTCGGGGCGACCGTCGGAGTGCTCGCGCATGGTGAGGGTGTCGGCGAGCATCTGGGTGGGGTGCCAGTCATCCGTCAGCCCGTTGAACACGGGCACGCCCGAGCGTGCCGCCAGGGTGTCGACGTGGGCCTGCAGGTCGCCGCGGTACTCGATGCCGTCGAAGATGCGCCCCAGGACCCGGGCGGTGTCCTCCACGGACTCCTTGTGCCCCATCTGGGAGCCGGAGGGATCGAGGTAGACGGTGTGGGCGCCCTGGTCGGCGGCAGCGACCTCGAAGGAGCAGCGGGTGCGTGTGGAGGTCTTGGCGAAGAGGAGGGCGATGTTGAGACCACGCATGTACTGGACCTCGCGGTGCTCCGCCTTGGCGGCCTTGAGCTCGGCGGAGAGCCCCAGGAGGTCGCGCCATTCATCGCCCGTGAAGTCGAGTTCGCGCAGCAGGTGCTGACCGGGGTGGAACAGGGAGGAGACGTCACTGGTCATGGCGGTCACGCTAGCAGCCAGCCCCCCTGCCCGGCCGCGGCGTCCGGGAGAGCGGACCCTCAGACCGAGCCCGTCCCCGCGATCCGGGCGTCGCCGGGATCGTCGTCCTCCGACGTGCGGGGGCCGGCCAGCAGGACGGCGCGCGCAATCATGGACTCGACGACACTGTGGCCGTCCTCGTCCCGGCGGGTGAGGACGTGGATGGAAGCCGCGGCTGCCACGACGGAGCCGAGGAGACCGAAGGAGCCGAAGTGGGCCAGCAGCATCCAGCCCACCAACAGCATGTACAACCCGGAGTACCCGGTGATGACCCGGCGGGCAGGACCTGGAGGGAACCGGTCACGCAGACGCTTGAACGCCGTCACCGACAGTGGGATCGCCACCAGACCCAGGCTCCCGAGGCCCAGTCCCTGCCCGCGCAGGGTGAGCAGCATGGCCACGGGCCACAGGCCGAAGGACAGCAGCATCGTGCGCCGCGACGCCCCCTCCTCGGGAGGCAGCAGTCGTGCGAATCGCCCCTGCGCCTGGTCCATGCGGGATGCCTGCTCCTCGGGTGCGGTGGCACCCGGGGTGGGCCGCCGCTCCTCCAGACTATCCCGACCCGGCCAGCCCCTCCCGACGAGGACGACGTGCCGACGAGGGACCACCCGGCCTGCATGACGACCCCAGGTCCCTCCTGAGGCACGCCCCGCACGTACCCTGTCCCCATGAGTGCACTGCCCTTCGTCTCCGACACCTTCGATGCCTCACGCTGGCGTGAGGTGCAGGGATTCGACCTCCACGACCTCACCTACCATCGCGGGATCTCGCGCGGCACGGCACTGGACGGCAGACCCGAGGACACGGACCTGCCCTGGGTACGCATCGCCTTCGACCGCCCCGACATCCGCAACGCCTTCCGTCCCCTGACCGTCGACGAGCTCCACCGCTGCCTGGACCACGCACGGATGAGCGGCGACGTCGCCGCCGTCATCCTCACCGGCAACGGCCCCTCGGCACGCGACGGTGGGTACTCCTTCTGCTCGGGGGGTGA
>JBQEKJ010000156.1:2602-5710 GCA_052103835.1 Pauljensenia sp. | reverse complement strand
CAAGGTGGGCAACCGTAGGATGAGGGGGCCAGCGAAACCTGATGAAGGGGGCACGGTGGACGCCTCGGCACCTGCTGTCAGCGACATGGAACTGCTGCGACGCCTGGCGGATGCCAATGGCGTCGCCACCGGGACCTGGGACTGGTACGGCACCTGGCGGGAGGCCTCGGGTCCCTCGCTCCTGCGCGTCCTGGGGGCGCTCGGCCTGCCGCTCGGGCCCGACTCCGACGTCGAAGACCTGCGCGCGGCCATGAGGGCCACCGAGGATGCACCCTGGAGGACCGCGGTGCCACCCTGCACGGTCGTGCGCAGGGGCTCCACCCGGGAGATTCCCGTCCATGTGCCGGATGGCTCCTGGGTCACCGTCTCCTACGTGCTGGAGGGCGGGGGGCGCGGCGATCTGGCACAACTGGACCGCTACGTCCCACCTCGCACCATGGACGGTCACCCTGTCGGCCGGGCCACCTTCGAGGTGCCCGACGACCTGCCCCTGGGCTGGCACCGGTTGGTGGTGACCATCGAGGGTGGTGCCGTCCACTCGGGCGCCCTCGTCGTCGTCCCCGACAGACTGGAACCCCCCGCGCTCGCGGACGGGAAGCGGCACTGGGGACTCTCCGCCCAGGCGTACTCGGTGCGTTCCCGCGCCTCCTGGGGCATCGGTGACGCCCTGGACCTGGCGGACCTCGCCGCCGTGTGCGCCGACCGCGGGGCGGACTTCCTGCTCATCAATCCCGTGCACGCCTCCTCCCCGGTGCCGCCCGTGGAACCCTCCCCCTACCTGCCCGTCACCCGGCGCTGGGTGAACCCCATCTACGTGCGTCCCGAGGCGATCCACGAGTACGCCGGCCTCCCCGAGAGGCTGCGAAGCAAGGTCGAGGAGCTCAGGCTCGCCGCCGTGGGCATGGACGGGGGCGGCTCCCTCATCGATCGCGACCGGGTGTGGGAGGCCAAGCGCAAGGCTCTCGAGGTCATCCACGACGTGCCGCGCAGCTACCACCGTGAGGCGGCGCTGCGCACGTTCACCCGGGAGGGCGGTGAGGATCTGGCGAACTTCTCCCTGTGGTGCGCGCTCGTCGAGCGCAATGAGGGCACGATGCTGCCCGAGGACCTGTCCTGTGCGGGCAAGCCGCGAGTGGACCAGGCACGCATCGACCTGGCCGGGCGCATCGAGTTCTGGACGTGGTGCCAGTGGGTGGCCCACGAGCAGCTGGAGGAGGCCCACGGGGTCTCCACCCGTCAGGGGATGGGCATCGGCATCATGGCGGACCTGGCGGTGGGCGTGCACCCCCACGGATCGGAGACCTGGTCCGAGCCGGACATGTTCGCCCGGGGCATGACCGTCGGCGCGCCGCCGGACATGTACTCCCAGCAGGGGCAGGACTGGTCGCAGCCCCCGTGGTCGCCGCGTGCCCTCGAGCGCAACGCCTACCGTCCCCTGCGCGACATGCTGCGTGCGGTCCTGGCCCATGCGGGTGCAGTGCGCGTGGACCACATCCTGGGCCTGTTCCGGCTGTGGTGGATCCCCGCCGGGGCCGAGGCCTCACAGGGTGTCTACGTGCACTTCGACCACGAGGCCATGGTGGGGGTGCTGCTCCTGGAGGCCCAGCGTGCAGGCGCCGTCGTGATCGGTGAGGACCTGGGGACGGTGGAACCCTGGGTGCGCGACTACCTCTCCTCCCGCGGCATCCTGGGGACATCGGTGCTGTGGTTCGAGAAGGAGCCCTCGGGGTGGCCACTGCGGGCCGAGCAGTACCGGCGCGAGGCCCTGGCCACCGTCAACACCCACGACCTGCCCCCCACCGCCGGGTACCTGGAGGGAGTCCAGACAACCCTGCGCGACCGTCTGGGGCTCCTGGTGGAGGATGTCGCGACGGTGCGTGCCGCAGACCGGGTCGAGTTGGAGCAGATGAAGGCCCGGCTGCGTGAGTACGGCCTGCTCACCACATCGGACCCCTCGGTCCGTGAGGTGGTCGAGGCGTTGCACCACTACATCGCGCGCACGCCCTCGCGCCTGGTGGCGGCGTCCCTGGTGGACGCGGTCGGGGACCGCAGGCCCCAGAACCTGCCCGGCACCAACCGTGAGTACCCCAACTGGCGCGTGCCGTTGTGTGATGCGGAGGGCTCCGAGGTCCACGTGGAGGATCTGCCCGGTGACGGACGGTTCGACGCGTTGCTCGACATCATGGAGCAGGACGTGCGTTGAGTGGGGCGCTCCCGGGTTCGCGTGTCCTCAGCCGACGTCGAGCAGCGCCCGGCCCCTCTCGACCCGCTCCCCGACGGCAGTGCGGACCACGATCTGCGGATCGTCGAGGTTCATGACGACGACAGGGACGACGGCGTCCAGTCCTTGCGCGCGAACGAAGGCGGGATCCCAGGCGATGACCGGCTCACCGGCATCCACTTCCTCCCCCTGTGCGCGCAGCAGGGTGAAGCCCTCACCGTCCAGCCCGACGGTGTCGATTCCCAGATGGACGAGCACACCGGGACCGGACTTGCTGACGATGACGAAGGCATGGGGGTGCAGCTTGAGGATGCGCCCGGTGATGGGGGCGACGGCGTCCTGGGGTCCGTCCTCGTCGGGGACGAGGGCGATCCCGGGACCGACCAACCCCTGGGCGAAGACCGGGTCGGAGACGTCCTCCATGGCCGCGATCCGGCCCGGGACGGGAGAGAGAACCTCGAGGGTCACCTGAGGTCTTCGATGTCGGAGACGATGGTGTCGGCCTGGGGGCCCATCACCACCTGGATGGAGGTCCCGACCTTGACGACACCGAAGGCCCCGGCCTCCTTGAGGGCCGCGTCATCGACCAGGGAGTCGTCCTCGACGTCGACGCGGATGCGCGTGATGCAGGCCTCGATGTCCTCGATGTTGTCCCAGCCGCCCAGTGCTTTGAGGATCGTTTCCGCCTGGCTCATGATGTGCTCCTCGCAGATGTGACCGCCGTCCCAATCAGGCGGTGATGAGGCGAGGCTAGCACGCGGGCAGGCGTCTCTGGTCGCGGGTCGCCATGGGCCTGTGGGGCACCTGTGGGGAGTCGCCCGCCAGGGGCGGCGACCTCACCCCCTGCAGAGACTGGAGCGGACGCTGGGAGCATTGCCTTCGTGCAA
>JBQEKJ010000156.1:0-2502 GCA_052103835.1 Pauljensenia sp. | reverse complement strand
GACCTCACCCCCTGCAGAGACTGGAGCGGACGCTGGGAGCATTGCCTTCGTGCAAAGCCTGTAGGACCATTGGTCTGACGTGTGCAGGAGTTGTGTGCGTCACAGCCACGCCGGACGGCCACCTCTGCCCTGGAGGCCGACGGGCAACCCGATGACACAGATGCGGCCCCCGCAGCTGGTGGTGCGGCCGCAGGAGAGAGGCTCCCGTGGCACAGCAGAGAACGACACAGAACAAGAAGCGATCGTCGGCCTTCTCGTGGGCACAGCGCCTGGGGCGTTCCCTCATGCTCCCGATCGCCACCCTGCCGGCAGCCGGCCTGCTGTTGCGCTTCGGCCAACCCGACATGCTCGGACGTGTGAACGAGGACGGCTCGGTCTCCGGTCTCGCTGCCCACCTGGGCACCTGGCTCGACCCTGTCTCCCAGGTCCTCAGTGCTGCCGGAGGGGCGGTCTTCGACAACCTCCCGATCATCTTCGCCGTCGGCGTGGCCATCGGCATGGCGAAGCGCTCTGACGGTTCCACCGGTATCGCAGGGCTCTTCGGCTACCTCGTCTTCGCGGGTGTGCTGAAGGTGATGGCCCAGTGGACGGGGACGGGGGATCCGAAGACCATCGAGTACGGGGTGCTCGGGGGCATCCTCATCGGTGTCATCGCCGCGAAGTCCTGGGAGAAGCACTACCGCCAGAAGCTGCCCGATGTCCTCGCCTTCTTCGGGGGCAGGAGGTTCGTCCCGATGGTCGTCTCCGTCTACGCCACGGCCCTGGCGCTGGTGATGGGGTTCATGTACCCGGCCTTCAACTGGCTGATCAACGAGAAGCTCGGTGGCTTCCTCACGTCCGAGGGCAACAATGTCCTCGGCGGGTTCGTCTTCGGCACTGCCAACCGTCTTCTCGTTCCCTTCGGCCTGCACCACCTGCTCAACTCGATCCCGTGGTTCCAACTCGGGACCTGTACCTCCTCCCAGGACAGCAGTGTGACCCTTCACGGTGACCTCACCTGCTTCCTCAACGGAACACCTGAGACCTCCGACTGGACCGGCTCCTACATGACGGGCTTCTTCCCGATCATGATGTTCGGCCTGGTGGGGGCTGCCCTCGCATTCGCCCACTCCGCGTTCCCGGAGCGGAAGAAGGCCACGACGGCGCTCATGGTGTCCGTCGCCGCCACGGCATTCCTCACCGGGATCACCGAGCCCCTGGAGTACTCATTCGCCTACGTGGCGTTCCCCCTGTACGCGATCCACGCGGTCCTCACGGGTCTGTCCCTGGCGCTGATCAACTTCCTCGGGGCCAAGATGGGGTTCAACTTCTCCGCAGGATTCACTGACTTCGCGATCAATGCGACGAAGTCGGCGGACTACTCGGGAGGTTGGCTGAGGGGGCCCGTCACGATCATCGTGGTCGGGCTGGTCTTCATGGCCATCTACTACTTCCTCTTCCGCTTCCTCATCGTCAAGTTCCACTTCGCCACCCCCGGTCGTGAGGTGGAGGAGGGTGCCGACGCCTTCGCCGCCGGACAGGCAGCGGCCCAGGCGCGCACCGGGAAGACTGCTGCGAGCACGACGACCGCCGCTCCTGGTGCAGCGGGCACGCCCACTCACGCGGAGAAGGACGGCGACGACATCCCGCCCCTGATCGACCAGGACTGATCCACCGAGGCACGCCCCTTGGAACGGTCGAGGCACGCCCCTCGGGAGGGCCGAGGCACGCCTCCCTTCCCGTGGGGCGTGCCTCGCGGTGCTGGGGAGGCGTGCCTCGCGGGCCCCCTGCGTGGGCTGGCATACGCTGTGTCCCATGTCCGAACAGTTCGTGCCCACAGCGCTCGAAGGCGCACTCATCCGCCTGGAGCCCCTCTCCACCGACCACGTCCCGGGACTCGAGCAGGCGGCCGAGGGCGCGAGGGCGACGCCGTCACTCGCCACCGTGCCGACCCCGGACGGCGTGGCCGACTACGTGCGCCACAACCTGGAGCGCCAGGCAGGCGGCGGCTACCTCCCTTTCGCCCAGGTCGAGGTCGCGACCGGGAGGATACTGGGCCACACGGCCTTCCTGACGCCGCGCACCTGGCCGGACGGGCGCCTGCTGGCGGTCGAGGTCGGCAGCTCCTGGCTGGCCCCCGACATGCGGGGGACTGCCATCAATTCCGCTTCCAAGATGCTGCTGCTCGCCCACGCATTCGATGACTGGCAGGTGGCACGCGTCGACATCAAGACCGACGTGCGCAACAGTTCGGCACGGGCCGGGATCCGGGCCATCGGCGCACGCTTCGAGGGAATCCTGCGCAACTGGCAGCCCTCGCTCGCCGATGGTGAGGCGGGACGTCCCCGGGACACCGCGATGTTCTCCGTCACGGCGGCCGAGTGGCCCAGCGTGCGTCAGCACCTGCAGGAACGCATCGCGACGAAACTCACAGCCCGCAGCTGAGTGTGCGGGGGGGGGGGGGGCGGGGGGGGGGGGCCCCCCCCCCCGGCCGACGCACAGTGAGGGGCGCGACGCCAGGGG
>JBQEKJ010000155.1:998-5719 GCA_052103835.1 Pauljensenia sp. | reverse complement strand
AGCCACGGAGCCTGATGCGAGGACACGAGCCTGGTGCCAGGCAGTGTCTGCCGGATTCCATGACCACGACCCTTCCGAAGCGGGGCTGCGCAGGATCGCCTCGGCAGCACAACGCTCCGGCGCGCTGCTGACCGAAGCCCGGGCGGACACCACCAGCCCGGATCCGGCGCTCGCGGACCGCCCCGTGGGAACGTTCTCCGTCTTCGACTGGCTCGCGAACCTCGGCGCGGGACAGATGGTTCCGGCGGGGTTGATCACCGGCGTGACCGTCCGACCGACCCACAAGCGTCGGGGGCTCCTCAGAGCGATGATGACGCTCAATCTTGCCCAGCTCGCAGCTCGTGATGTCCCCCTGGCGCTCCTCACGGCGAGCAATGCCCAGCTCTACGGACGCTACGGCTTCCAGACGGTTGTGCGCGAGTCGAGGGTGACCGTGTCCCCGGGACCCGGGTTCTCACTGCGCACTCCCACCACGGGTCGCGTCGAGGCCGTCACCATGGGTTGGCTCCTGCCGCAGATGCCCCAGGTCTTCGACCGGTACCACTGGCGGATGCGCGGCTCGACGACTCGCTACGAGGGGTACTACGAGGACCTCTACCACGACCCGAAGGCCGACAGGGTGGACGGGAAGTTCGTCGCGGCCGTCCACATCGACGACACCGACAACCCGGACGGGTACGTGACCTTCGAGATCGAGGGATCCTCGGCGCTCAAGGTGCGGGAACTCGTGGCGGCCACGCCCGCGGCGGAGCTTGCCCTGTGGGACCACCTCAACCGGGTGGAGCTCATCAAGGAGATCGTGGCACCGACGGTCCCGGAGGACTCTCTCCTCCCCCTGGCGCTCGTCGACCAGCGGAGCATGCGCACGAACTCCGTGTCCGATGCGCTGTGGGCACGTGTCCTCGACCCGGTCCGGGTACTTGACGCCAGGCCGTACACGGTCGCGGCGCGCGGGGCGCGCCTCCAGGCCGCATTCGCCGTCGAGGATGAGCTCGGACACGCCTCGGGAGCCTACCGGGTCGTCACGGCACCCGAGGGCGTGCAGGTCACGAGACTTGCGGGTCCGGAGTCAGCTCCGGCTGATCCCGACACCCCCACACCTGTTCGCCTCACGGTCCAGGCGCTCTCGGCGCTGGCGTTCGGGTCCGCCACGGCCTCCGCCCTCGCCGGGGCGCAGATGATCAGCGGGGCGAGCGAGGGTGAGCTGGAGGTCATGGATGCCCTGTTCGCACCCGTGGGGCGTGTCGGCTTCATGTCGCACTTCTGACTCGGCGGACGGTCTCCGCTGACCACTCACATTCTCCTGCTTCAACCGCCTACCACTCGAACCTCCTCCATGTGAACCGGGTCAATCCAGCCCTTGCGCCGGTATAGCCTTGCACCATGGGATTCGTGTCAAGGGGCCTCCGCGCTCTCGGGAAACTGCTCGGGATCGTCCTCTCGGTCGCCGTCCTGGCGTTCGCAGCGGTGGGCGTCCTGAAGGTGTTCCCCGGGATCATGCCGTCCCTGTCAGGAGGGGACTCCGTGGATTCCCAGATCATGAACTCAGTCACCCGGGAGCAGCAGGTTGTGTTGCTCAGCCTTGGAATCCAGGGAATCACCTCGACCGACGCCAGGAGCGAGTTCTTCGGACTGGAGATTCCGGGGACCGACCGGTCGTCGTTCCTTGAGTACTCCTTCAATGCGAAACTCGGCATCCAGGGCGAGGACGTGAAGATTGAGAAGACCGGGGACAGGACCTACTTGGTTTCCATTCCCGAGTTCACCTTCATCGGATACGACAATCCCCACTACAAGGTCGCCGCCGAGAGCAATGGTGTTCTGAGCTGGGCGACGCCCGAGATCGACACTGCGGAGATGATCACCCGGATCCTCAACGACTCTGCACGTGAGAAGTACATCGAGTCCAACGAGGACACCCTCAAGGACCAGGCGAAGATCTTCTACAGCAACATCATCTCGGGCATCGACCCGACGATCGTGACCGAGTTCGACTTCGCCTGAGCACTCGGATCGGCGTGTCCACCAGATGACTGGGACAACGGTCCACCTCACCCCCGCGCCGGCAGGCCCCGCTCCTCGGGCCCGTAGCGGTGACCCGTGAAATGGGGGTGCAGGAGGTTCTCGGTGGTGAGGATCGCATCGATCTGCTCAGGGGTGAGCAGGTGGCGTTCGAGGAGGACCTGTCGCACGGACTTGCCCGTCCGAGCGGCCTCCCTGCCCACGGAGTCCCCCATGTGGTGACCGATGATGTCGTTGAACAGGGTGACGATCCCGATGGAGTTCATGACATAGTCACGGCAGCGCTGTTCATTGGCCGTGATGCCGACGACACACTTCTCCCGCAGTGTCGCCACGGCGTTGGTCAACAGGTTCAGGGACTCGAACATGGCCTGGGCCAGACCCGGTTCCATGACGTTGAGTTGGAGCTGACCGGCCTCCGCGGCGGCCGTGACCGTCACGTCGTTGCCCATGACCTTGAAACAGACCTGGTTGACGACCTCGGGAATGACGGGGTTGACCTTGGCGGGCATGATCGAGGACCCGGCCTGCATCTCGGGCAGGTTGATCTCCTTGAGCCCGGCGCGCGGCCCGGAGGACAGCAGGCGCAGGTCATTGCAGATCTTGGAGACCTTCATCGCCACGCGCTTGATCGCTGAGTGCGCTGCGATGTAGGCGCCGTTGTCCGAGGTCGCCTCCACCAGGTCCTCGGCCGACCTGATCGGCAGTCCGGAGACCTCTGCCAGCTTCTCGCAGGCCACGTGCGCATATCCGTCGGGCGTGTTGAGGCGGGTCCCGATCGCGGTCGCCCCCAGGTTCAGCTCCAGCAGCAGCCCCTGGGCATTGTGGAGACGGTTGACCTCCTCCTCCATGTTGGTGGCCCATCCGTGGAACTCCTGTCCGAGGCTCATGGGGACCGCGTCCTGGAGCTGGGTGCGCCCCATCTTGAGCACTCCCTCGAACTCCTCGCCCTTGGAGTGGAAGGCGTCCACCAGGGCCAGGATCTGTTCGATGAGTGCGTCGATCTTGGTGTCCACGGCCAGGCGGAAGCCGGAGGGGTAGGCGTCATTCGTGGACTGGGACTTGTTGACGTGGTCATTGGGGTTGATGAGGTCGTAGCGGCCCTTCTCGAATCCCGCCAGTTCCAGGGCCAGGTTCGCCACGACCTCGTTGGTGTTCATGTTCACCGAGGTCCCTGCACCGCCCTGGAACACATCGATCGGGAACTGGTCCATGCACACCCCCTGCTCCAGGATCACATCACAGGCCGCGACGATCGCATCGGCGATGTCGAAGGGGAGGACGCCGAGTTCCTTGTTGGCCAGGGCCGCGGCCTTCTTGACCATGACCATCCCACGCACGAACGCAGGCTCCTCGGAGATGGTGCGTCCCGAGATCCGGAAGTTCTCCATGGCGCGCACCGTGTGGACGCCGTAGTAGGCGCTGGCCGGCACCTCGCGCCGTCCCAGGAGGTCCTCCTCGATGCGCGTGTCCATGGATGGTCCTTCCTGTCTGGGGGATGGTGGAGTCGGGCCGACCCGGGTGTCGTCATCGGGGGTCGGGGTCGGGGTCGGGGTCGGGTCAGGGGATGGGGAGGGGGCAAGGAGGCTGCTGCGCCGGATCGGTGGTGGTCCCCAGCATCCTAGGCCGGGTGCGGGACGGGGTGGTCGGGACCCGCCGCCACCGCCACGAGGAACGCCGTGGGTGTGGTGAGTGGGGGAGGGCATGCCCGGGAATGGGCTCGTCACACCGCAGGATGTCGGTCAGGCCGGGGAGAACCTGCTGTCGCTCGTGATGACCTGGCCCACGACCCAGGGACCCTGGTCGCTGGCCAGCCCGGCGATGAGACGGGCGTGGCCGGCGAAGTGGTGCACGAGGACTGGCCCCCAGGTCCAGCAGCGTCGCGGTCACGGCGAAGCCGATGCCACGTCTGCGGGAGACACCGATGACCAACGCCGCCCTTCCGGAGAGGGGGAGCGCGTCAGTGAGCTCCGGCATGTCCGGTCTCTCAGTCGTCCTCGTCGTCGGTGGGGGTGAACGGTGGTCCAGGTGGTACCGCGATCTCCTCCCCGTGCGTCTTCGAGCGTGCCTCCCTGCGTGCACGGGCCACGGGGGAGAAGAGGGTGAACCCCGCCAACGGGGCCCCGGCGAGCAGGGAGAGTCCCAGGAACGCGATCAGCACGCGGACGGGCTCGGCCAGGGTGAGGGCAGTCTGGACACCGAGGATGAACAGGTCGAGACCGAGCGCGGACAGGCTGATCACCAGGAAGCGGACCGGCCGACCACTCGCCCACAACCCCAGCACCAGCATCGGGTCGACCGAGGGGATCCTGCCGGAGGAAGTGTTGCAGGCCCTGATCGCCTTCCTGGCTGCCGTGGGCTCGACCTGCGCGTTCCAGTCGGCGGTGGCCCTCACCAATCCCGATCCGTCCGTTCGCTGCTCACCGAGTGCCGCACGGGTCACGAGGAAGGCGGAGACCGGGAGGCCCACCAAGGGTGCCGCGAGCAGGAGGGGTGTGAGGTAGCAGATCAGGGCCGACATCAGTCCCACGCCCGCAGGCACGAGCAGGTGTTCCCACACGGAGTCGGAGTGGAGGTTGAGGAGTCCGTCCCGTCCCAGGAGTGCTCCGCTCAGCAGGGTGGACCAGGAGGCGAGCATCGCGGTCAGCGCAATCACTCCGCCGTCGCGGAACGTGGACGCCCAGGGTGCCCGGGGGTCC
>JBQEKJ010000155.1:0-988 GCA_052103835.1 Pauljensenia sp. | reverse complement strand
ACGAACGCGCCCCGGTCCCTGCGGCCAGGAGGCTCACCAGGAACGCCGTGGCCGCGGTGTCGGGATGTCGAGCGGTGAGGAGTGCCAGTGGGAAGGTCAGTGCCGCGAGGACGTGGAGTTGGACCGTGACGCGGATGAAGCGGGTGGTGTTCACGAATGGTCGCCCTCGTGCCTGTTGCCGCCCATGTCGCGGGTCCCGCCCTCGTCGCCATCCACCTGCCCGTTCCCGGGGGACCGCGGGGCTCCCGGCGCGAAGCTCTCGGGGGAGGAGGGGGTGCGGACGGGTGCGGGCTCCGGCGGTCCGACCGGACCGGACGAGGGCGGGTCCCCCAGGCTTCCCCACACCGATGAGGGATCCAGGGGTGTGGCCGTGTGTGCGTCCCGGCGGCGCAGGCGCCACCAGCGGACCAGGAACAGTCCGAGGCAGGCGAGGACGGTGGGAACTGCGAAGAAGAGAACGGCGATCACCTTCGACAGTTCCGGATAGGCGGCATCAGGGTCGGTCTCCATGGTCAGGATGACAATGGTGAGGAGCATGCCGAGGGCGACGGTGAGCCACAGGAAGGTCCTCAACACGGGGATGACGAATCGGTCGACCACGCAGTTCTCCCTCAACCTCGGTAGCGATGGGACCCCCAGTGTCGCAGTGCCCGGCCCCACCCGCCCGCTCCGCCCCCTTCACCGTCCCGGCGAGCAACCATCCCGTGGCGGGCGGGCCCCAGGGCCGACGGGCAATGGGGGGGCAAACCGCGGTGTCACGACATCGAGTTGCACATCTGTGCAGCCGGTCTGGACAATTTGTAGCGGGACGTTCCCTAGGCTGAACATATAGGCAATACCGGTGCACACCGCGGGGTGTGCGGGCCCCACCGATCAGGGTCTGCAGCGCTGTGGACACCGGCGCTCGGCGGCATTGCGGCCGCAGTGCAGGACGGGAAGGAACACGTGGTGAAGACGATCCAGACGGACGTCGTGGTCATCGGTGGCG
>JBQEKJ010000154.1:0-5803 GCA_052103835.1 Pauljensenia sp. | reverse complement strand
CTCGGCGGCGGGCCCGGCCACCCACGGGGTGCGGGGGCGGTCCGCCGTCGCAGGCGCATCCCCTCAGCCGAGGTTTAACCAGCCGGTCTCGGCGTCCACCAGCCAGTGGCTGCGGATCGTCAGTGCGCGTTCCAGGGCGGCCAGGATGCCCGCGACGACCAGGATGCCGGGAAGCCAGTCCGGAAGGTCCAGCGGAGAGGTCCACGGAGCCACATGGGGTGCCGCCCAGTCCTGGTGGGTGGTCCATTCCGCCAGCGCGAGGCCAAGGAGCACGAGGTTCACCGAGAGCACCAGCACCGCCAAGGCTCCCGCGACTCTGCTGGACCGGGGGAAACGGCGCCCCATGTGGGCACGCCACGCCTCCGATGTCCCGGGCAGTGGCTCCATCAGTTCCTCGTGGCCGCCCTCGTGGACGATGTGGGCCCGCGTCAGCCCCCAGGTCCCCGTCGCGACCTCGATGTGGGCCCCGGGCACGGGGAAAGCCGCGGGCATGACGGACACCGCCACACATCTCCCGTCCCGATGGAGCAGTGCACGCCCCTCAGAGTCGAAGTGGTCGACGTCCACGGTCCACCTGTGGCCCGCGTGTTCAGTGGTCATGGCGGATCGCCAGAGGGCGTGCCACGAGCGCCACACACGCATGGGGGAACCGTCGCCCTCCTTGACGCGTCGTTGACGCCTCCGGCGAGCCCAGCGACCCATTCCCGCCACCTCCCCCTGCCTGCATGCTATCCGGGTGCCCCACCGTGGGCGCGACGTGACGGATACGGCCGGTGGGGGCACTTCCTGTTCCCTCCATCTGGCACCTGGCACCTGGAATCCGGCGCCCGGCCCTCTGCGCGCCGGGCCGCGGACCTGCCTGGGACGGGGTCGGCCGTGGGGGGCCGGGGGGAGAGCGACGAGATGTGTCCTCGCGGGCTTTCTGAGCCTCCGGGGCACGACTCCGGCCCCGACTGCACACCTCATCGCCCGGGGGCTCCGACCTCCGGGCGCCAGACCCGTCATGAACGTCCTGGCAGGCGTTCCCAACCGCACTGAGCTCACGACATGGCTCTCTGCTCCCGCGACATCGGCCTCTGCTCCCATGGCACCGCCCTCACCAATGCCCACCGAGCAGGTCCCGTCTGGGCCGAAGTGGCCTGCGGAGCCCGGCCCTGCGCGCGACCTCCGCACCCACGGCCCGCCAATTGGACAACTCGTGTGCTTCGAAGCGGAGCACGACGAGTCCCAGGTACTCAAGGTCCTTCTGGCGCTGGTTCTGACGAGAGAGAGCCTCGAGCACCTCGCGGGCATCCCGCCCGTACTTCAGCTTCCCGTCGAACTCGAGAACTGTGTCGGTCCCCTCGATGTGTACATCCACGAAGTAGACCTGCTCCCCCACTCTGAACGCGACCTGTGTGCGCACCCCGCGAAAGCCTGCCGCCTTGAGGATCCACACGAGCACCGCTTCCTGGACGGACTCACATCCCGCATCGGCGGCCGAGATGACGGCCCGGGCCCGACGCGCGCCGCGCCGGTCACAGCAGTCCCGAAGCCTTGCAAGGATCTCGTTGCGCCAGGTCTCCTCCGACTCACGACTGCGATGGCGGTGGAAGCGGTCGAATGCGCTGAGGCGCGCCAGAATCCCGGAGACGATCACGAACCCCTCACGTGGGGCCAGGTGTGCGGCGCACTGGACCGCCGTGCAGGGGAGGTCGGTGACCGTGATGCCAGCGTGGTGAAGTTTCCGAGGTGCAGGAATCTCACTGCTGTGCCGAATCAGGTCGACCGCTGGTACCGGTGCACGACCGGGTGTCCGAACAGCTGGGAGTCGCCCGCGCCGACCACCCCATCGCTGCCCCACGCAGACGTGGACGTCGACGACCGTGTCCATCATGGGGATGCGGTGCAGCACTGCGGCCGTGACATGGGAGACCACCACACCGGGCCCCAGGACCAGGACGACCGCGCAGGCGCGTGCGAGGGTGACCCTGCGCCGGTACTCCCACTGGTTCGGGACGTCCAACCACTTCGCCTCGACGAAGGCGTGGCGGAACACGCGCACGAGCTCCCCCTTCGCGCATCGGCGCAGGCATCGCTTCGAGGACCTGGCATCCGACACGACCATGTGCGCGAGGCATTCCGGGACATTGGACATCTCCGTAGTGCACTCCGTGATGGCTCGGTGAGGGTAGCGAGCGCGAGCGTCCCTGTGGACAGGTCAAAGCGCTTGAGACGGCGTGTGGACAGACCCGAGGGCTGCCACCCCCACGTGCCGCGGACGGGGGAGGTCGCGCTCGGCCCTGCTCCCGGGCGCGCAAGAGACCCCACCGGGGCGCACTGCGACGAGGTAGGTGGTCACCCCGGCACAGAGCCAGTCCAGTTCGTCCCCATCGGGACGCACCGCGGCCAGATCGTGTCCACTTCTTGACGTCTGCACCCCGTGCGACACGGCCTGCCCTCGCGGTGGCCACACCGGGTCGGGCGATGGGATGTGCACTCGTGGGCATTCCGCGCGTCCCTGGGGCTGCTCTTGGCCCCGACTGCACACCTCATCTCGTCGGGTCATCGCGGAGGTGACCGGGGGTGCGAGTCTGCCGGCAGTGATCCGGCTCGGGCCTCGGGTGCGAGGTCCCGGACCATTGGACCGAGGAGCGAGGACCCCCGGACCGAGGACCCTGGACCGAGGACCACAGAACGGGCAGCAAGGAGCAAGGAGCAAGGAGCAAGGAGCAAGGAGCAGGCTGCCGCGGGACATGGGCACGCGGGCACGTCGAACCCGTGCCCCTCCAGTTCGTGATCCGATGGGGGGCGACGAGATGTGTACTCGCGGGCCTTCTGAACCTCCAGGGCGCGATTCCGGCCCCGACTGCACACCTCATCGCCCGAGCGGAGCGGAGAGGTCGCGCGACCCGTGGATTCGGGGATGCCCAACTCAGTCTCCCCATCCACGGTCCGTGGGGCATGCCGTGTGTCCTGGCACCTGCACACCGTGTTCATCCGAGTGCCGGGTGCTGAGTGCCCTGGCACCTGCCCAGCACGGTCATAGCGGTGTCCCCGTGTCCCGCTGCCCCCGTGCCACGCCCCTCGGTGCGCCGACGGGAGAGGTCCGTGCGCCACCGCTAGAGTTCCAACCAGCGACGGTGCGGAGCACGCACCCCGAGGAGAGGAAGCCACGACCATGAGGAAGAACCGCGACGGGTCCTTCAGTGACACGCCCCGATTCACCATCGATCCCTCGGACACCATCCAGGGCATGCTGCGCGAGCGCGCGGAGGCACGGCCCGACGACATCGTGGTCGAGGAACGCACCGAAGTGGGTGCGTGGCGCCCTGTCCGTGCCAGCGAGCTCACCGACCGTGTCGAGGATGTCGCGCGTGGCCTGATCGGTGTGGGCATCCGCCCGGGAGAGTCGGTAGCCGTCCTGTCAGCCACCAGCTTCGAGTGGATGCTCCTGGACCTGGGCATCCTCAGCGTCGGCGCCGTGACCGTCCCCATCTACGAGTCCGACTCCGCGGCCCAGATCGGCCACATCCTGGCCGATGCCGAGGTCGTCCATGTGTTCACCGCGACCTCGCAGCAGGCAGAACTGGTCGAATCCGTGCGCACCCCGGGCGTGCGCACCATCGACTCCCTGGACCGGGGTGCCCTGCGCACACTCAGCTCCGCGGCCCGCACGATCGCACCCTCCGAGGTGGATGATCGCTCGGCAGCGGTGCGCGCCGAGGACGTCGCCACGATCATCTACACCTCCGGTACCACCGGCGTACCCAAGGGCGTCGTGCTCACCCATTCCAACTTCGTCGGCACCACCCGGGCCGTGTACCAGATCCTGCCGCAGGTCATCGACTCCCCCGACACCCGCCTGCTCCTCTTTCTCCCCCTGGCCCACGTGCTGGCACGCTTCGTCATGCATGCGGTCCTCGGTGGCCGCGGGACCATCGCGTTCTCCCCCGACGTCAAGCGACTCCTCCCTGACATCCAGGCGTTCAAGCCCTCCGCCCTCCTGGCGGTGCCCCGGGTGCTGGAGAAGGTCTACAACGCGGCCTCATCCAAGGCCGGGCACGGTCTGCGTCGACGCATCTTCGCCTGGTCCGCGAAGCAGGCACGCACCACGTCCTCGGCCCGGGAGACCGCCTTCGGCCCCTCCCCCGCCCTGCGCGTGCGCCACCGCATCGCCGAACGCCTCGTCCTGGGCAAGGTGCGTGCCGCACTGGGACCGAACATCGCCTACGTCGTCTCCGGCGGAGCCCCCCTGGCCACCGACCTCGCCCAGTTCTTCGCGGGCACCGGGATCACCCTCCTCCAGGGGTACGGCCTCTCGGAGACGACCGGCCCGATCACCGTCCAACGTCCCGGGGCCAACCCGACGGGAGCAGTGGGCCAGATCCTGCCGGGGGACTCCGTCCGCATCGCCGAGGACGGGGAGGTCCTGGTCCGGGGCATCTCCATCATGCGTGGCTACCACAACCTGCCGGAGGACACCGCGAAGGCTCTCAGCGGCGGCTGGTTCCACACCGGGGACCTGGGCTCCCTGGACCGGAGGGGCGAGTTGCGCATCACGGGGCGCAAGAAGGAACTCATCGTCACCGCCGGGGGCAAGAACGTCTCCCCGGAGGTGCTGGAGGACGCCCTGCAGACCCACCCCCTCATCAGCCACGTCGTGGTGGTGGGCGACGGCCGACCCTACATCGGGGCCCTCGTCACCCTGGACGCCGAGATGCTGCCGGGCTGGCTGCGTGCCCACGGGCTCGACACCGTCGACCCGGCCACGGCGGCAGACCTCCCCGAGGTGCGTGAGTCCCTGCAGCGTGCGATCGACCGGGCCAACCGGCAGGTCTCGCGCGCGGAGTCCATCCGCCGCTTCCGGATCCTTGACGCCGCGTTCACGGTGGAGAACGGCTACCTGACCCCGTCGCTCAAGCTGCGCCGCTCCCAGGTGCTCCATGACTTCACCGCCGACGTCGACGCGCTCTACGACGAGGGCGAGGCCGAGAAGGTGGCCGAGGAGAACAAGGAGGCCGAGGGCGCCCGTCGGCGACGCGGCAAGCGTCGCTGACAGCCGGGAACGCCCCCTCCCGGGTGCAGCGTGGGGTCGCTGCGAGACGGACGGGTACGGGTCACGCCACGGGCCCGGTGCAATTGGACTTCGGCTTCCCGTGCGCCCAGTCGGACAGGCACACACGCGGGTCACCCGTGGGCCCAGGGCAATCAGGCACGGGTCGCCCCCGCACCCGGTGCGGTCGCCTGACACGGCGGGTCCGCCCTCGTGGGCACATTCCTCCCGGGTAGAGTGGCGCGCAGACACAGAGCCGCTGACCTGCGGCAGGAAGGCAGGCTCGCATGCCAGTGCGCAGGCTCGAGGACGGCTCGTGGGAGAACCCGGCGATCCGCGAGGTGGATCCCACGATGAACCTCCCGAAGTTGCTCGCCCAGCGGGCCCGTGAGCATCCCGGACAGATCGCCATCGAGCGACGCACCGACGTCGGGTCCTGGCGCCCGGTGGCCATCGAGGAGTACCTCCGCACCGTGGAGGACACCGCCCGGGGTCTCATCGGGCTGGGACTGCAGGCGGGAGAGCACCTGGCGATCCTCGCTCCCACGTCCTACGAGTGGGCGGTCCTCGACGCGGCCGCCCTCGCGTGCGGGGCCGTCACCGTCCCGATCTACGAGACGGACTCGGCTGCCCAGATACGCCACATCCTCACCGATGCGGAGATCGTCCTGGTGTTCACGGCCACCTCCCAGCAGGCCGACCTGGTGGAGTCCGTGCGCACGGACTCCGTGCGCCGGGTCCTCGCCCTGGACCGTGGCGCAGACGCCG
>JBQEKJ010000153.1:0-5866 GCA_052103835.1 Pauljensenia sp. | reverse complement strand
CTCGTCCTCGTCCTCCTCTTCGTCCGCCGGCACGGCCACCGGGTCGGCCCCCGCCGGCGTGTGGGCGTCGCTGGCCCAGTGCGAGTCGGGAGGCAACCCGGCCACCAACACGGGCAATGGCTTCTACGGTCTGTACCAGTTCACGCTCCCGACCTGGCGGGCCATGGGCGGCAGCGGGTTGCCGTCCGACGCGAGTGCTGCCGAGCAGACGCAGAGGGCCCAGGCCCTGCAGGCCCAGTCCGGATGGGGCCAGTGGCCGGCATGTGCCAGGAGCCTCGGTCTTCTCTGACTCAGGTCTTCCCCTCGGAGGGACCCGGTGCGACGACATGGTCGTCCACCGGGTCCCTCGTTCTGTGGTGGGTCCGCTCACGAACCTCAGTCTTGTGATGCTGCTCCCTTCCCAGAAGGTCACAGAACGGTTACGGTCGGGGGTAGTCTGTTGGGAACGTCGATCCGAGGAGTCCCGTCGAGTTGAGCACCATGCATGGCACACATGCCTCCCGAGGCCCACGGCACCCCTCTCGCACCACTGTCCTGGCGGTGGCATCGGTGGCCGCACTGGGCGTGCTCGCCACTGTCGGCGTCGGTGTGGCCGGCTCGCACTCGGATCTGATCCTGGAGGTCGACGGTGTGTCCCGGCCCGTCTCGACCTGGCAGCCCACGGTGGGTGCGGCCCTGACCCAACTGGGCGTCGAGTTGGGTCCCCACGACCTCGTCTCACCGGGCGTGGACGAGTCGCTGTCCGACGGAGATTCTGTCGTCGTGCGCACCGCGCGGCCCGTCGAGCTTGAGATCGACGGCCAGAGGACCACTGTGTGGTCCACCTCGACCTCTGCGGACGGGATCCTCGCGGTGGCGGACGCGATCGGCGACACAGCAGTGATGGCTGCGGACCGGTCGACGTCGCGTGTGGCGCTCACCCCCCTGGTCTCCCGGGCCCGCACCGTCACCGTCTCCGTCGCAGGCACACAGAAACAGGTCAGCGCCGTTCCGGGCGAGGACGTGCGTGCGGTGCTTGCGCGTGCAGGCATTGAGGTCTCGGCCATCGACCAGGTGAAGGTCGTGTCCGCGGGCGGAAGCCTGGAGGTGGCGGTGACCAAGGTGCAGCGCGGCGTCGAGAACCAGTCGACCGAGGTGGCCTACGCCACCGAGGAACAGAAGACGGACGACCTCTTCGAGGGCGAGTCCGAGGTCGAGACAGTCGGGACCGCCGGGACCGAGGTCTCCACCGCATGGACCGAGACGCGTGACGGCAAGGTGGTCCACTCGACACCTCTCGACCAGCAGGTCACTGCCCAGCCCGTCACCCAGGTGGTGCGCATCGGCACGAAGACAGTCACGCCTGAGGCGCTCGTGGCAGCGGGCATTGACCCGAAGGCGACGCCGGAGGTGCAGACGGATGCGAACGGCGCGCGTTCCGTGCGCTACCGAGCCGCGCTGGGGAGCATCTCCACCCAGGCCGAGATCGCCGCCATCCGTGGCGAGACCACGACATCCACGTCGGGCAGCACTGCGGCCACCTCCACCACGACCACCGTGTACTCCGGCCAGGACCCGCGCGCGATCGCCCAGTCAATGGTTGCGGCGCGTGGGTGGTCCGACACCGAGTTCCAGTGCCTCGTGAGCCTCTGGGACCGTGAGTCCGGCTGGAACCCCTATGCCGCGAACCGGTCCTCGGGCGCCTACGGGATCCCCCAGGCATTGCCCGGTTCGAAGATGGCCTCGGCCGGGGCCGACTGGCAGACCAATCCGGCCACGCAGATCACCTGGGGCCTGGGCTACATCGCAGGGCGCTACGGCACACCGTGTGGGGCCTGGGCCCACTCGAACTCGGTCGGCTGGTACTGACCCCCTTTTCCCGCCGAGGCACGCCTCCCCGACCTCCCGAGGCACGCCTCTCCGACCCACCGAGGCACGCCCCCAGCACCTGGGGACACTCTGCGGGAGGCCCGGGGCGTCACCCGGGGCGCGCCTCGCCCACCCGCCGGAGCCGCTCCTCCCGCGCTCAACTAGACTCACCCCGTGACCCGTTCCAATCCGCCTGCCCGCAGACGCCCCCATCGCGGTGGGGAACAGACGGAGTCAGCGGCTCCCGAACCCTCGGAGTCCGGACTGCTCGGTCCCGTCGAGGTGCGTGCCATCGCTGCTGCCCTCGACATCCGGCCGACCAAGGCGCTGGGACAGAACTTCGTCCACGACGCCGGTACGGTGCGTCGCATCGTGCGCGCGGGAGGTGTGGGTCCCGGTGACGAGGTCGTCGAGGTCGGTCCCGGTCTCGGTTCCCTCACACTCGCCCTCCTGGAGGCGGGTGCCCGGGTCCGCGCCGTCGAGATCGATCCCGTCCTGGCCCGCGCACTGCCGGAGACCGTGCGAGCCCGCATGCCCGAGGCGGCTGAGCGCCTCCACGTCGTGCGCGCGGATGCGCTGGAGATCAGGGACGAGGGCGACCTCGGCACCGACTGGCCGGCTCCCACACGCCTGGTCGCCAACCTGCCCTACAACGTCGCCGTGCCCGTGCTGTTGACCATGATGGAGCGACTCCGCTCACTCACCGACGTCCTGGTCATGGTCCAGGCGGAAGTGGCGGACCGTCTGGCGGCCGGACCCGGGTCACGCACCTACGGCGTCCCTTCCGTCAAGGCCGCCTGGTACGGCACCGCGGACCGGGTGGGGACCATCGGGCGCAGCGTCTTCTGGCCCGCCCCCAACGTCGACTCCGCACTCGTGTGACTGAGCCGCAGCTCCGAGCCCCTGGGTGACGAGGCCCTGCGCCTGGCCACCTTCGAGGTCGTCGACGTCGCCTTCGGACAACGGCGCAAGACCCTGCGAGCCGCCATGCGGACGTGGGCAGGATCCGCGGACGCCGCTGAGCAGCTGCTGCGCGCAGCGGGCATCGACCCCTCAGCACGCGGGGAGACCCTCGGCATCGAGGCGTTCGTCCGCCTCGGCGAGGCACTCCTGGAACGCCGGACATCCGAGACCGCGGCCGAGGCCACCACCGCCGACGCCACGCCCGACACCATCGACCCCTCCGCCGACTCCACTGGCGACGCCGATGCGTGAGGCAACCGCCTCGGCACCGGGCAAGGTCAATCTCCTCCTGCGCGCGGGGCGCCCGGATGCTGACGGCTACCACCCCCTGGTCACCGTCTTCGAGTGCCTGGACCTGCGCGAGACCGTCCGCGTCCGCACCAGCCGCACTCCCGGGATCCGGGTGCGCACCACCGTGCGCCGACCGGATGGGAGCGCCGACCGGGAGGCCTCCGATGAACTCGATGCCCTTCCCCCCGAGCGTCACTTGGCCGTCCGGGCGGCCCGCCTCCTCCAGCGCCTGGCGTCCACCGGCCCCTGGGCACAAACCGCCTCGGGTGTCTCCATCGAGGTCGACAAGCGTGTGCCGGTCGCCGGGGGCATGGCGGGCGGCTCTGCCGACGCCGCCGCGACCCTGGTCGCATGCAACGAACTGTGGGGCCTGGGCCTGGACGGCGCGCACCTCCAGGCACTCGGACGCGCCCTCGGGGCCGACGTCCCCGCCTGCCTCGTCGGCGGCATTGCACTGGGCACGGGACGTGGGGACCACATGACCCTGCTGCGCCCGGGCGCGGACGCGGGTCCGACCGGTGACACACCCATTGACGAGGGCGGCCCCGCGCTCCTGCCCCTGCTCGACCGCACCGACCGGGATGTTCCCACGGGCGCGACATGCCCCCACCACTGGGTGCTGGCCATCGCGGATCGTGGCCTGTCCACGCCTGAGGTCTTCGCCGCCCTCGATGCCGTCGGCGGTCCCGGGGGACGCTGGCGGCCGCTGCCCGACCTCGGCAACGATGACCTCGCCCGTCTCACCGGTCCTGCCGACCAGCTCGCGGGCGCCCTCGTCAATGACCTGACGGAAGCGGCGCTGCGCCTGCACCCCGCCCTGGCCGGGACCATCGGGACCGCTCGCGAGGCAGGGGCGCTGGGGGTCGTGCTCAGCGGCTCCGGACCGACGGTGGCGGCCCTGGCGCGCGATGCCGGACACGCACGGGCACTGGCTGACGCCTGGCGCGGGACGCCCGGTGTCGCCGAGGTCCTCACCACCCGCGGACCTGCCGCGGGAACACACCTGGAGCCCCACCCGGGCGAAGGGTCGGGGCACGCGCCCCGGGAAGGGAAGAACTGATGGCTCACCTGCTGGGCACCCAGTCACTGGGGGCGCTGGCCGGCTCCCGCCAACTGCTCTCCGACGTCACGGTCGGGGTGGAGGACGGGTCCCGCGTGGGCATCCTCGGACCCAATGGTGCAGGGAAGTCCACCCTGCTGCGCCTGGTCGCCGGCACCCAACAGCCGGAGGACGGCAGTGTCATCCGTCGCGACGGGCTGCGCGTGGTGGTCCTGGAGCAGGTGGACCGCCTCGACCCCGAGGCCACCGTCGTGGAGTCGGTGCACCCGGGCATGGAGGAGCACGTGTGGGCCTCGGATGCCCGCATCCGTGACGTGCACGCCGGGCTGCTGGCCGACATCGACCTGCAGGCCAGGGTCGGCACCCTCTCGGGTGGGCAGCGTCGCCGCGTCGCCCTGGCACGCGTGCTGAGCGCGGAGTCCGACGTGGTGGCCCTGGACGAGCCCACCAACCACCTCGACGTGGAGGGCGTGGCCTGGCTGGCCCAGCACCTCCAGGACCGCTTCGCCCGGCCCGGGGCTCGCGGCGCCCTGCTGGCCGTCACCCACGACCGCTGGTTCCTGGACGCCGTGTGCGAGCACATCTGGGAGGTCGTGCCCGGCATCGACCCCGGAGGCGACCGCCCCCAGATCCCCGGTCACGTGGAGGTCTACGACGGTTCCTACGCCGCCTACACCCTGGCGCGCACCGAACGTCTGCGCCAGGCGGACGTCGCGGCGCAGAAGCGCGCGAACCTGCTGGTCAAGGAGCTCGCGTGGCTCAGGCGCGGGGCGCCCGCGCGCACCTCGAAGCCGAAGTTCCACATCGATGTCGCCGAGTCCCTCATTGCCGACGTCCCCCCGCCCCGTGACACCGTCGAGCTGGTGCGCATGGCGACGAGTCGGCTGGGCAAGCAGGTCCTGGACCTGGAGGACGTCACCCTGGACTTCACGCGCTCCGACGGCTCCGTCAACAGGGTCCTGGACCATGTCACCTGGCGCCTGGCCCCCGGTGAGCGTGTCGGAATGGTCGGCGTCAACGGTGCGGGCAAGACCACCCTGCTCAACCTGCTGCGCGGGGACCTGGAACCCACCTCCGGTCGCGTGCGCCGCGGCAAGACCGTCCAGGTCGCGACCCTGTCCCAGGACACCCACGAACTCGATGCGCTCGGCGACATGCGAGTCGTCGAGGCCGTTGACGACGTTGCCCACGTCGTGGTCGTGGGCGGCAAGGAGGTCACCGCCTCCCAGATGACGGAGCGGATGGGTTTCACGCGGGAACGCGCCTGGACGCGGATCCCGGAAATCTCGGGTGGGGAGCGCCGCCGCCTCCAGCTCATGCGCCTGCTGATGTCCGAACCCAATGTCCTGCTCATGGACGAGCCGACCAACGACCTCGACATCGACACCCTGGCTTCCATGGAGGACCTGCTCGACACCTTCCCCGGGACGCTCGTGGTGGTATCCCACGATCGCTACCTGCTGGAGCGGGTCACCGACCACCAGGTCGCCCTGCTCGGGGACGGGACCGTACGGGCGCTGCCCGGCGGCGTCGAGCAGTACCTGGAGCTGCGTGGTGGCGGTGGTGCGGGGGCCGGTGTCGGGGGGGTGCCTGATGCGGCTGCCGACGGAGCGCCGTCCGAGCCGTCGGACTCCGCGGCGCGCCGGAGCGCGAAGAAGGACGCCGACCGCATCGAGCGCAAGCTGGCGCGCCTGCGCGCGCGCC
>JBQEKJ010000152.1:0-5886 GCA_052103835.1 Pauljensenia sp. | reverse complement strand
CTCCTACGTCGAGTCCTCCGCCGGTGTCGGTGAGGGCGCACGCACGGGCCTGGCCTCGGTGGTCACCGGTGTGCTCTTCCTCCTGTCGACCTTCCTGTCGCCCATCGTCGAACTGGTCCCGACGGAAGCCGCGTCAACCGCACTGGTGTTCGTGGGCTTCCTGATGATGACCCAGGTCGTCGACATCGACTGGTCCTCCCCACAGATCGCGATCCCGGCGTTCCTCACGATCGCTTTCATGCCCTTCGGCTACTCCATTACAGTGGGCATCGGCGTCGGCTTCATCACCTACACGGTCATCCAGGTCGCGCTCGGCAAGGCTACGAAGATCCACCCACTGATGTGGCTGACTTCGGTGCTGTTCGTGCTGTACTTCGTCCTCGGCCCCATCCAGGCGGCGTTGGCGGGATGACCCTGATGGCCTGAGGAGGCTCCCGACCAGGTGTCACGTACCTTCCACTCCCTGCGCTACCACAACTTCAGGCTCTGGTTCACCGGCAACGTCATCGCGTCGACCGGAACCTGGATGCAGCGGGTCGCGCAGGACTGGGTGGTGCTGACGGTCCTGACCTCCCACGACGGGTTCCAGGTGGGGGTGGTGACTGCCCTGCAGTTCCTGCCCCTCCTGATCCTGTCGCCCTGGGCCGGGGTCCTCGCGGACCGCGTCGACCGACGCAGGCTCCTGCAGATGACCCAGTGCCTGACCGGCCTGCTCGGGCTGGTCCTGGGGGTCCTGGTGCTGACCGGCACCGCCGAACTGTGGCACGTCCACGTGCTCGCACTGGCCGGCGGTGCCGTGGCAGCCCTGGACTCCCCGGCACGGCAGGCCTTCGTGTCGGAGCTCGTACCCTCCCACTCCCTGCCCAACGCGGTGGGACTCAACTCCACCGCCTTCAACATTGCGCGTCTCTTCGGACCCGCCCTGTCCGGCCTGGTCATCGACTGGGTCGGACCGGGGTGGGTCTTCATCGTCAACGGGGTGCTCTTCCTCGCCCCGGTCATCGCTCTGGCCGCGATGCGCCCGGCGGAGCTCGTCCCCCACCGATTGGTGGCACGCCGGAAGGGCCAGGTGCGCGAGGGCGTCGCCTACGTGCGCAACCGTCCCGACATCATGCTGCTCCTCTTCGTGGTCGCCGTGGTCTCGGCGCTGGGGATGAACTTCCAGCTCACCTCCGCGCTCATGGCCACCGAGGTCTTCGGCAAGGCGGCCGGGGAGTACGGGCTGCTTGGCTCCTACATGGCCATCGGCGCCCTGGCCGGTGCCCTGCTGGCCGCTCGGCGCAGGACTCCCCGGCTGCGCATGATCGTCATCGCGGCGGGCCTGTTCGGGATCTGCGAGATCCTCCTGGGACTGGCCCCCACCTACACGTGGTTCGCCGTCCTGACGGTGCCCACGGGCCTGGCGATGCTCACCATGATCACATCCGCCAATGCTGCCATCCAGATCTCCACGGCGGAGGAGATGCGCGGGCGCGTCATGGCCCTCTACACGATGATCTTCCTCGGGGCCACGCCCATCGGCTCCCCCGTGGTCGGCTGGATCGGGGAGAACCTGGGGGCCCGCTGGTCGATCCTGGTCGGGGGCATCGCCTCCCTGGCGGTCGCGATCATCGCGGGCGTCTGGGCGATCTCCCACTGGCAGATCCACCTCCGGTTCCACTGGTCGTGGCACCCGCTGGAGGCCGAGGGCCCGGTGGAGCGGGCCCGGGCCGCCATGGACGCCGAGGAGGCGACGCGCAGGGCGCAGGAGACGTCCTGACGCCATCTGCGAGGGCGGCGCCCCGCCCGGACCGGTGTCCCGGGGCCTGGATGGTGTCGAGCCCACATGTGGTTGTCCAGGGCGTGCGGGATGCCCGCCGCTCAGAGTCGGGGCAGCAGCCAGTCGATGGAGGCGAGCAGGGACTCGACGTCGGAGGTCGGCGTGGCGGGGAAGGTCGCAATGCGCAGCTGGTTGCGACCGAGCTTGCGGTAGGGCTCGACGTCGACGATGCCGCTGGCCCGCAGGGCGGCTGCAAGCCGCTTGGCGTCGACCTGCTCGGAGAAGTCGACCGTGACGACCACGGGGGAGCGCCACCGGGGCTCAGCCACGAACGGGGAGGCCACCTCGCTGGCCTCGGCCCAGTCGTAGATGAGGCCGGAGGCCGCGAGTGAGCGCGCGGACATGGCTCCGAGGCCGCCCTCTTCCAGCATCCAGGTGACCTGGCGCTCCATGAGCAGCAGGGTCGCGATGGCCGGGGTGTTGGGGGTCTGGTCCTTGGCGGAGTTGTCCATGGCCACGGAGAGATCCAGGATCTGGGGCACCCAGCGGTCCGTGGCCGCATGCAGGCGGCGGGCTCTCTCCTGGGCGGCGGGTGAGAGCAGAGCCACCCACAACCCCCCATCTGATCCGAAGCACTTCTGGGGCGCGAAGTAGTAGGCGTCCGTGGAGGAGATGTCGACCGGGACACCGCCCGCCACCGAGGTCGCATCCACCAGGGTGAGCGTGCCCTCGCCACCGATGCGCCGCACCGGGGAGAGGGCTCCCGTGGAGGTCTCGTGGTGCGGGTAGGCGAAGACATCCGGATCAGGAAGGTCATCGGAGTCGCCCTCGTCACCGGAGAGCAGCGCGACCCCACCCGCCGGCGCCTCGACCACCACGGGCGGGAGGAGGAAGGGGGCTGTGGCGGTTTCAGTGACGAACTTGTGCCCGAATTCCCCGAATGAGGCGTGTGCGGAGCGCCTCTCGACGAGGCACGCTGTGGCGACTGCCCAGAAGGTGGTCGTGCCCCCATTGCCGAGCACGACCTCCCACCCCTCGGGCAGGTCGAACAGCGTTGTCAGGCCTTCGCGAAGTGAGTGGACGACGGAACGCACCGGGGACTGGCGGTGGGAGGTCCCCATCAACAGCGGAGTTCCCAGCGCATCGAGCTGTTCTGAGCGAATCCGGGAGGGGCCGCAGCCGAAGCGGCCGTCGAGGGGTCGGAGCTCGGAGGGGACGAGAGGCAGGTCGGTGCTCATGCTCGAAAATGTAGCCCTGTGGATCGCGTGCGGGCACGATGGTCCGGCTCCCGGGGCGCAGGTGCCGCGGTCCGGGGGGCGGTGCGCGCCCGGACATGCGAGAGTGGGCCAGATGCGGCTCCCATCACCGCGCCCTGCTCCCGGGAGGGGTCCAGGACCCTATCCTTGGAGTCGGCCACCACCAGGCGCTGCTGCGCGGAGAGGACGGGACCGGATGGGTGACCTCATCGACACCACGGAGATGTACCTCAAGACCGTCTACGAGCTCGGCGAGGATGACGTGACCCCTCTGAGGGCCCGCATCGTCGAGAGGTTGGGACACTCGGGACCGACCGTCTCCCAGACGGTGGCGCGCATGGAGCGCGACGGCCTGCTCCACGTCCGAGGTGACAGACGTCTGGAGCTCACCCCGGAGGGTGAGGCGCGTGCCGTGGAGGTGATGCGCAAGCATCGCCTGGCCGAGCGGCTGCTCCTGGATGTCATCGGCCTGGACTGGGCCGATGTCCACGATGAGGCCTGCCGGTGGGAGCACGTCATGTCGGACCAGGTCGAGGATCGACTTGGCGACCTCCTCAGTGACCCGAGGCAGGACCCCTACGGGAATGCCATCCCGAAGGGTGGCGGGGAGTTGGGTGGCACCCCGGCAGACCAGGTGGTCCACAGGCGCGCCGACGAGGACGTCGCTGCCTCGGTCCGACGCATCGGTGAACCCATTCAGGCGAACCACCACGTCATCCGGGAGTTCCAGGACCTGGGGATCAGGCCGGGCAGCGAGGTCCTGATCAGGGGCGGCTCTGATGTGGTGCTTGTCACCCTGGTGGAGGATGGGGGTGTGGACGTCGAGCCCCGCACACTGTCACTGCCTGCGTCTTTGGCCCCGCACCTGTTCCTCGACGACATCCGCTGAGAACCCCCGCGTCACCATTCGTCCACATGGCCGTTATGGATACGTGACATTCGGGCCCGCAGAAGGCTAGTGTGAACCTCGGTTGCGACGCAGCCAACCACACGTCATGTACCGAGGCCGGACGATGGCGAACGTGGACAGACACCAGTCCGGCGCGGGGGAACCACGAATGGCCCGTCAGGGCCTCGGGGTGAAGTCCGGGAGACCGGACCGGGCTCTCCTGCCCGAATCCGACAGCTGACCTCGCAGGTTGAACAAGGAGAACGCACCACTCGTGACCACCGCCAAGACCGCAGCCCGGCACCGCAAGGCCCGCCGTCCGCTCGCACCTGTCACTGACACCCTTTCCTCCCTCTCCATGAGTCCGATCCGCGGAACTGCTGTTGTCTCCGTCACCGGTCTCGCCCTGACCGCTGCGGTGTCCGCGGCAGCCAATGCAGCTCCCGTCGCGCTCTCGGATGCCGCCCAGCAGTCCCCGACCGCGAAGATCTCGACGCTGCCCACGACCGTCACGGTCCCCGACATTGCGTGGACGGCCTCCGATGAGGTCGCGGCCACTGCCGAGGCGCCTGCCCCAGAGCCGGAGCCGGAACCTGTCGAGACGGTCACCGCTGCCGCACCTGCGGCGGCCACCGCGACCACACAGGCCGCGTCCCGCAGCGAGACCCGCACAGCGGTCGCCGTCCCGGCCAGTGCGGCTGGGTCCTCCATCGCCTCCATCGCGCTGAACATGCTGGGGATCCCCTACGTGTGGGGTGGAACGACGATGGCTGGGGCAGACTGCTCCGGGTTCGTCCAGATGGTCTACGCACAGGCAGGCATCTCCTTGCCCCGCACCTCCCAGGCCCAGCAGGCGGGTGGCAGCATCATCCCGGCCTCGGCGGCACAGGCAGGGGACCTCGTGTCCTGGGGCACACACATCGGCATCTACCTCGGTGACGGCATGATGGTGGACTCCTCCAAGCCGGGGACGGTCACCAGCGTCCGCACGGTCTGGGGGAGCCCGGTGTACGTGCGCTACTGATTGTGGCCTGATTGCATCAGGCTGGCGCCACTGAGCACGGCGGGGCCGGGTCCTTCGGGACCCGGCCCCGCTTTTCGTGCACCTGGGACCCCATTGCGGGGCACAATGGTGGTGACACCCGACACAAGGAGGGGAACATGGGCTCCAACGAAGTGATCCTGGTTGGCGCGGACGGTTCTGCCGAGAGCCTCGCCGCAGTGAGGTGGGCGGCGGACCGGGCACTGCGCTCGGACGCCCGCATCCACGTGATCTGCACCTACGCGCTGGCGTCCTACTCAGCGGCTGCCCTCGACGGGGGATATGCCGTGCTCGACGACGAGGCCCTGCGCCGCGGCGCCCAGCAGGTCGTCGACGAGGCGGTGGTTGCCGCCAAGGCCGAGGGCGATGTGCGCGTCTCGGGCTCGATCGAGCCCGGTGACCCTGCCGCCGTTCTGGTCGAGATGTCAGGCGAGGTCGACCTCGTCGTCATCGGCTCCCGCGGCGGTGGTGGGTTCGCGGACCGACTCCTCGGTACCGTCTCCTCCGCGCTCCCCGCACACTCGAAGAGTCCTGTCGTCATCGTCCCCAAGCACACCTCCGGGAAGAGCTTCACGCCGGTGGAGCGCATCGTGGTCGGCGTCGACGGTTCCGACGTCGCGTCCTCGGCCCTGCGCAAGGCCGTCGACGAGGCGATCATCTGGGGCGCGAAGCTCACGGCCGTCTCCGCGGTCCCCATCGCCTCGGGCGGGGGCATGATGTCCTGGCTGCCGGCCTCGGTGGACAGGGACTCCCTGCTGCGGGACGTGCGTGAGGGTCTGAACAAGGCGGTCTCGACGGCGCTGGACGGACGCGACCTCGTTGTCGCGCGTCATGCGCTGGACGGTTCGCCCTCGAACCTGCTGGTCGAGTTCTCCACAGCGGTGGACCTGGTGGTCGTGGGCACACGGGGACGCGGCGGATTCGCCGGTCTGCTGCTGGG
>JBQEKJ010000151.1:0-6025 GCA_052103835.1 Pauljensenia sp. | reverse complement strand
CGGGGGTCAGTGCGGCCGTCGTCGGCCCGCGCACCGCGCGCCAACTCGACCAGCTCCTGGAGGGCGGAGAGGTGCTGCCGACGCAGATCCGTCAGGTCCTCGACGAGGTCTCACGCCCCTGAGGCGCAGGCGGGAGCGACCGCGACTCGCGCAGTCCTCCCCACTCAGTCGGCCTCGATGTCGGCGATCTCCGGGTCGTCCTCGTCGTCGTCGTCCTCCTCGTCGAGGTCGTCCTCCTCGAAGTCCTCGTCCTCCAGGTCCTCGTCCTCGACGATGTCGAAGGGGAGCTCGACCCCGTGGGTCGTGAAGAGGACGTCGTCATAGGTGAAGAACGCGTCACGCAGACGCTCCTCAGCTGCCTCCAGCACGGGCGAGTCGACCCCACCTGACCGGGCGGCGTCGAAGTGGTTCTCGAAGGCGGCGATCAGGCGGTTCAGGGCGTCGCGGGGGTCAGTGGCCATGACCACAGACTACCCGCACTCCCCCCGAGTCACACCATCCGCCGGGACCCTGCCCACCGGTGTCCGTGGGACGGGCCCGCGCATGTCCTCCGAAACGTCCTCTCGACAGGCATTGCAGGTCAGGGAAGGTTCAGCTGCGAGCGGATCACCGAGACCATGAGGTCGGTACCTTTGATCTCCGCGGTCTGTTCGGGACCGAGGATGCGGGTCTGGCCCTGCTCATCGACAAGCTGGGAGGCCCCCAGGTTGGGGCCGAGTGGGAGGATCACCCATTCCTTGGTCGGCTGGTAGGTGACATCGGGTGTACCACCCTCCAGCTGGTGGGAGATGTTCGCGATGACGACACGGGCCTGCTGGCGGGCGGCATCGGCGCGCTTGGACTCCCGTACGTCGGTGATGTCACCGATGGCGTAGACATTGCGGTGGCCCTCCAGGAGGAGGTTCGGCTCGACGCGGATCGTCCCGTCGGGGTGCAGCAGCCCCGCGTAGTCGGTGCCGTCCAGGTACCCGGTGTTCGCCCTCGCCCCGTAGCACTGGAACCACAGGTCGCCCTCCACGGCCTCCCCGGACTTGGTGTGGACCGTGAAGCGTCCGAGTTCCCCCACGTTGTAGGGCGGGAGGTAGGCGAGTTCGGAACCCGTCAGCACGCGCGCACCCAACTCGTCGAGCTGTCGACCCATCTCGGAGCGCAGTTCGTCGGTGTACCCGGGTGTGGAGAGGATCGAGTCAGCCCTCTCCACGATCGTGATCTCCAGGTCGGGGTAGGCATTGGCCAGCTCACCGGTGAGTTCGATGCCGACGGTGCCCCCACCGACCAGCAGCACCGAGTGTGCAGCTGCGAGGTTCTCGTGGAGCTGCTCGAGTCGGGCCTTGGCGACCACCGTCCGGGAGGAGGAGTACTTGGCGGGGAAGGGGTAGCTGGACCCGGAGGCCAGGACGACGTAGTCCGCCTCGATGGGGTCCTGTCCGAAGACGTGGACCGTGGTGCCCTCGACCCGGGAGACGGTGCCCTGCACGACACGGCCGCGTTCCAGCAGGTTCGAGTACGGCATGAAGACGGTGTGCTCCCAGACGTCGTCCACCGCTGCGCGCAGCGCTGCCGCGTGGTGGACGAACTGGTCCTTCTGCTCCACGAGGACCACATCGGCCAGGGGGTCGAGCCCCTTGGCCACGGTCACTCCACCGTATCCTCCACCGACGACGACGATTCGTGCCACTGTGCTGTCTCCTGTCATCACTTCTGGTCGGGTCATCATCTCACGCGATGTCGGGCAGGCCGCGCCGAACGAGGACGGACGCGGGATCCGCGTCGTGGCCGACCACGGCGCGGAACGACTCGAGCGGGTCACGGGAGTCGCCCCTGCCCAGCAGCTCGCGGCGCAACCGGTCCCCAGCAGCCCGGTTCAGCCCCCCGTCCCCACCCTGGGCGGCGGCACCCCGGAACCACTGCTCCAGCTCCGCCACGAGGACCTCCGCCCACATGTAGGAGTAGTAGCCGGCATCGTAGCCACCGGCGAAGGTGTGGGCGAAGTAGGTCGACCGGTAGCGAGGGGGGACCAGGTCGGAGGCCACCCCGTAGCCCTCCAGTGCCGCGGCCTCGAAGCGCGTGACGTCCTCGACGTCGCCGGGGACCTCCTCGGGGGACAGACGGTGCCAAGCCTGGTCGATGAGAGAGGCCTCCACGAACTCCAGGGTCGCGAAACCCTGCCCGAAGGTGGCGGAGCGTGCGATCGCCCCCACCCATTCGAGCGGCAGCGGCTCCCCCGTGTCGTGACGACGGGCGAAGTGGGCGAGGACCTCGGGATGGAAGGCCCACATCTCGTTGAGCTGGCTGGGCAGTTCCACGAAGTCGCGCGGCACGTTGGTCCCGGCGTCCCCACGGTAGCGGGTGTCGGAGAAGAGGCCGTGGAGGGCGTGGCCGAACTCGTGGAAGCAGGTCACGACCTCGTCCCAGGTGAGCAGGGCGGGCTCCCCCGGTGCGGGCCGCTGGAAGTTGGCATTGTTGCCGATGACGGGCAGACGCCCGTCGGGACCGCCCGGGGCGACGACCTCGTGCATCCAGGCGCCGCCCTTCTTACCGGGGCGGGCGAACCAGTCACCCACGAACAGGCCCAGCGGGGATCCGTCGCGCTCCCGGACCTCCCACACGCGGGCGTCCTCGCTCCATCCGCGCAGTTCAGGACGCGGGTGCAGGGTGATCCCGTAGAGGCGCTGGGCGGCGAGGAACATACCGTCCTCGATGACGTGGTCGAGGACCAGGTAGGGACGCAGCGCGTCGGCGTCCACGCCGAGGTCCCGGTGGCGCAGACGGTCCTCGTAGTAGGGCCAGTCCGCGGCAGCCAACCCGTCGCCCTCGGTGTCCTCCGCGGCCAGCTCCCCCAGGACGAGGGCGTCCTCCCTGACCCTGGCCAGGGCAGAGGTGCCCACCCGGACCAGGAGGTCGCGGGCGGTGTCGGGACCGGGGATGGTCTCCGACTCCATGACGACACTGGCGTGGTCGGGGAATCCGAGCAGGTGTGCGCGCCGTGCGCGCAGTGCCACGATCTCCAGGATCCGGGCGCGCGTGTCGGTGTCCGGGTCCTGCCCGGTCCCGCGGGTCAGGGACGCTTCCAGCAGGTCACGGCGGACACCGGGATGGCGCAGCACGGACTGGTCGAGCTGGGTGGAGAAGTTGCGGCACGGGATGAACCATCGGTGTCCCCGCTCCCGCCCGGCCTCCTCGTAGTGGGCGACGGTGGCCGGGTCCAGGCCGTCGAGGCCCACCGGGTCGTCACCGTCGAGCCCGGTGCGCTCCAACTGCCGGGAGATGCGGATCTCCACATCGGCCTCAGCCGTGGCGAGCTGCTGGTCCAGGGCACGCAGGAGGTCCTGGTCCTCGTCCCCCAGTGCGACGCCGAGACATTCGAACTCCCGCACCTGACGGCGCACCACCCAGGCGGTCTCGGGATCCAGGTCCGGGCGCTCCGCCACGGCGAGGAACCGCCGGTACAAGCGGGCGTCCAGGGTGAAGGTGCTGGCGTGGGCGGCGAGCAGCGGGGAGAACGTCTCCTGCAGCGAGTCGTACTCCTCTCCCCCGATGCTGGAGGCCAGTGTCCACAACACACCGACGGCGCGGTCCAACAGCTCACCCGACCGGTCCAGTGCGACGACGGTGTTCCCCTCGTCGGGCTCGGCCGGGTCGGTGGCCACGGCCTCCCACTCGGCCACCTGCTGGGCCATCCCCTCCCGGACGGCGGCCTCCAGGTGAGCGGGGGTGATCGCCGCGTAGTCGGGCAGCCCGAAGGGCAGGGTCGAGGGGCTGGCCAGGGGATTTGTGGGGTCGAGCATGGTGTCCTCCGGATGGGTCACGGACATGGGTCCACGAGGGCGGCGCCCCCTGGGGGTTCCCTCCCCCGACCGGGCGCGGTGGGTGCCGCGGCGGGGCGACATCACGACTGCGCGCGGGGGACTGATGGGTGGGTCGGTCAGGACGCGCGGGCGTGGCCGTGGGGATCGGTCGGCTCGACGGGCCCGGGGTCGCCCTCGTGGGCGTCCTGCTCGGGCAGACCGAGGGCACGCCGAACATTGGGGCGGAAGAAGTTCGGCCCCTTGAGGACCTTGCCGTCCGCACGCAGCTTCACGGAGCCGTCGGGCATGAGCTTGGAGAGGTTGGAGGATTGCACCTCGGCGAGGACCGCATCGAGGTCGATGCCCGACTCGATGGCCATCCCGTAGATCACGTAGACCATGTCCGCCAGGGCGTCGGCGGTCTCCACGATGTCGCGGGTGGAGTCGTCGGCGGCGACGCCGCGCGCGACACCTGCCTCCACCTCCTCCCGGGCAGTGGGACCGTACACGGCGCCGATGAGCTCGGAGAACTCCTCCGCGATCAAGCTGATGCGCATGCCGAGGCGGTCGTAGTCGAGTGTGGGCGCGGCACCGTCCGCGAGGCGGTCCGGCATGGAGTAGGTGCGGTGGAACTGGGCGACGAGGTCCTGGGGGCGCGAGGGATCGAGGGAGGGCCCCACGTCCGCACCATGGGCCCCGGGGCCGTCCCAGGGGGCAACGGGGTGCATGAGGTCACCGCGCACGATGGAGGCGCTCCAGTGGTCCCGGACCCGACCGCGCGGGTCGGTCAGGGCACGCACCACGCCCTCCCGCCGGAACCCGTTGCGCCACACTGCCTTCCAGGATCCCCAGTTGCCCACCACGGCGCGCCACTGCAGGCGGGTCGCACCGAGGCGCTCGAACGCCGCCGTGGTCGCCAGGCGCACGGCCCCCGTCATGTGTCCGCGGCCCCGGTGCTCGGGCGCCATCCAGTAGCCGAGCTCCCAGCTGGCGGTGCCCACGGGGACGAGTGTGATCGCGCCGAGGAACGCATCGTCAGTGGTGCGGCGGATCGACCAGTGCGGCGATCCTGCCACCCACTGCCCGGAGGCTGCGGCTGTCCACTCCTCCGCATCGGAGAGCGAGTACGGGGACGGGACGGTCGTCCACCTGGGGATCTCGGGATCCTGGACGGCATGGTGGACGTCGGCGGCATCAGTCCCGGACAGGGGTACCAGGCGCACATCCGCGCCCTCGACGGTGAAGGGGGCGATGGTCATCGGCGCGCCGCCCCCGCCCCGTGCGTCCCATCAGTGTGTCCCTGCTCCCAGGCCGTGGTCAGGGCATTCGTCAGCGCCGTCACGGGCTGGGCGCCCTGGACGACGAAGGTGCGGTCGATGAGCAGGGTCGGCACGGAGTCGATGCCCATCTGGATCGCGATCTGGTAGTCGGAGAACACCTCGGAGGCACGCTGCTCGTCGGCAAGAGCGGCGACGACGTCCTGCGCCCCCATACCGACGTCCTGCGCACAGCCGATGAGGACGTCCGCATCGGCGATGTCGAGACCCATCTCGAAGTGTGCGCGGTCGATGGCCTCCAGGAGTCTCAGCTGGGTCGTGTCCGGCCCCGTCCCACTGCCCGTGGCCAGGTCGTGTTCGCGAGCGGCAGCGACCACGCGGTGCGCATTGGAGGTGGGGACGACGACGAGGTGGTCGAAGTCGAAGGTCAGACCCTCGGCGCTCCCGAGGGAGGACAGGCGCTCATGGGCCTGGTCGACCTGCTCACGGGTGAGGCCCTTGTGCTCCATGAGGTACTCGACCTCCGACAGCGCCGAGCGCTCCGAGAGCTCGGGGTCGAGGAAGTAGGCGTGTGCGACCACCTCCACCTCGTCGGCGTGCTCGAAGGCAGACAGGGCGGTCCGGAGGTGTCGGATCCCGAGATAGCACCACGGGCAGGCAACGTCGGTCCAGACGTCGATGTGCATGTCACTCCCGATGATCGGATGCCCCCACCATAGTGGCGGGCCGGCGCCTCGCCCATGGGGACGCGGCCAAGTCTTGGCAGGCCGCGCCGGGACCGTTGGCCGGGGCCCCTGCGTCCCGTCCTGCCCTGCTCCTCGTCGGCACGGATTTGGCGTGGCAGGGGTGCCCCGTGTTAGGGTTTTCCCGCTCACGACGAGTCGTGATCCACCCGCGCGGGTGGCGGAATAGGTAGACGCGCTAGCTTGAGGTGCTAGTCCTCCTTAGACGAGGGTGGGG
>JBQEKJ010000150.1:0-6049 GCA_052103835.1 Pauljensenia sp. | reverse complement strand
TCCGCGGCGTTGACCAGCAGGTTCATCCACACCTGGTCCAGGGAGCCGGATCGCGCCAGCACCGGGGGCACCTCGCCGAAGCGGGTCTCGACACGGATGCCGTGCAGGCGGTGCGAGGTCAGACGCAGCGCGTCGTCCAGGCTCGCGCGCACGTCCACCGGGCCCAGTGCCTCCCCCTCGGGGCGGGCGTAGGAGCGCAGGCTCTGCGCCAGGCCCGTCACCCGCTGGGAGGCGGCGGTGATGGAGCGCAGGGAGGAACCGATGCGCGCGCCGAGCTCCGCCTCCTTGAGGGCGTCATCGGGACTGGCGAGCAACACCCGCGCGGTGCCGACGTCGGAGACCCCCAGGCGCAGCATGCGCCGCGCCGCGGCGCGGTCACCGTCCGTGGCGGCGAGCAGTTCCTTGAGCAAGGCCCGTTCCTCGGCGGTGGAGCGGAGGGGTGCCTCCCGGGTGCGGCGCAGGGCGCGCACCGCGGTGTCCATGCCTCCCTGCCCCAGGAGTCTCACCACGTCACGGCGCAGGTGCTCCGTGGAGCGCGTCATGGCGCTGAGCGGGTTGTTGAGTTCGTGGGCCACACCGGCGGAGAGCTCACCGAGCATGGCGAAGCGGGTGCGCTCCACCAGTTCGGCGCGCGTGCTGCGCAGGTCCTCCAGCGCCTGGGCGAGTTCCGCCCGGTCGGCCTCCAGGTCGGCCGCCAGCATGCCCTTCTCGACATGGAGCTCCTCGGCGCGCACGAGGCGGCGCGTGAGGGAGTGGATCGTGAGGACGGTGAGGGCCTCCGCGCTCGCAGCGTCCTCGCACACCACCCGGGCGAGCTGGTCGTGGGACAGGCGCACCACGACGGTGGGGACGGTGGTCGTGGCCGTGAAGTAGGCGCGCTGGCCGCGCACGAGGGAGACGAGGCCGATGATGGGTCCGGTGGTGGCGCGGTGGAGCAGGACGGTGGCACGCTCCGCGTCACGGCGCAGTGCCACCCCTCCCGAGAGCAGCAGGTGGACGGCGCCCACCGGTTCGTCCTGCCGGGTGAGCACGGTGCCCGCCGGGAGGATGATCCGGGGTCCGGGCCCCAGGACCTCGCGGATCCCCCGCAACAGGATGTCGACGGACTGGGAGTCCTCCCGGTCCAGGCCCTGGATGACGGGGGCCGCACCGGGGTCCCCGGCCCGCGGACCCACGAACGTCGCGAGGTCGCCCTCGTCGATGCCGAGCGCCCGCAATCGGGTGGCCGCGGCGTCGGCGACCTCGTCGAGCAGGACCCGGGGTCCGTGCTCCAGGGACAGGACGGAGCGGAAGCGGATCGAGGGGATGACAGGGGCGAGGTCGCGGTGCTCCTCGGCGTCGGTGACGAGGACCCACCCCAGGTCCCCCAGGCGCGGGTCGAGTGCTCCCGCGGCGACCGCGGCCCCGATGTCGCTGACCTCATTGGTGAGAACGACCAGGACGGGCACACCGGTGGGACCGAGGGCCCCGTCGAGTTCGGGGCCGGTGGGTGGAGCGTCGACCCCCTCCACGCGCAGCCGGGGCAGTCCGCCCTCGACCTGTCCGCGCACCCGTGGCGCGAGACCACGCGATCCGTCCCCCACCACCAGCACCACGGCGTCGAGATCGGCGACGGTCCCACCCCCCTCAGGCCCACCCGGTCCCCACCCCGGTCGCGTGCCGGACGGTGCTCCCGTGCCCAGGCCCAGTGACGCGCCTGCGCCCGCGTCCTCGGGGGCCAGGGTCTGGCGCACCCAGCGCAGTGCGGGCCAGGTGCTCATCCCAGCACCCCCACCACGGCCCACAGGTGCGGGACGACGAAGGAGAGCAGCAGGATGCCCACGACACCGACCAACAGCCCGATGCGCACCATCGCTGCCGTGGGGACCTCCCCGGTGGCATGCGCAATGGCATTGGGGGGCGTGGAGATCGGCAGGCACATGCCCAGGGAGCAGGCCAGGGCCAGGACGAGGGCGAGCTCGCCGGCTGAGTTGGGCATATTGGCGGCGACCCCCACCCCCATGGGCACCAGGAGGTTCGCCGCGGCGGTGGAGGAGATGAAGTTCGAGATGACCCATGCCAGCCCGGCCAGCACCAGCAGCACCAGCACCACGGGGATCGCGTCCCAGTCCACCAGTGCGATGATCCACCGGTCCAGGCCCGTGTGGCCCACGCCCGCTCCCAGGGCGATGCCGCCGGCGACCAGCCAGAGCACGGGCCAGTCCAGGGACTTCACGTCGTCGCCGTCCATGACCTTCAACGACAACAGCGCCACCACGGCGATGAGCCCGACGGTGGAGGAGGGGATGCCGTGCAGGGGCTCACTCATCCACAGGGTGATGGTCCCCAGCGCGACGACGTAGTAGGCGATCGCCGTGCGCGTGGTCTGGAACCGGGCGGAGGTGTCGATGTCGAACACCGTGGAGCTCGGCACGTAGCGCACGCAGATGTAGACCCAGGCGATGAGGAGGAGCAGCAGGACCAGGGGCAGGGAGAGCAGGACCCAGTCGAAGAAGGTCAGGCTCACACCTGCCTGCTGGAGGACCCCCAGGGCGATGGCGTTGGGGGGTGTGCCCACGGGTGTGGCCATCCCGCCCACGCTGGCGGCCACGGGGATCGCCAGGGCCACACCCGTGCGCGCACGGGGGTCGGGCAAGGCGTGGATGACGGGGATCATCACGGCGAACATGGTGGCAGTGGTGGCGGTGTTCGACATGATCATGCCGAGCACGGCGGTGATGCCCATGATGCCGAGCACGGTGAGGCGGGGATGCCCCGCGAGGGGTCGCAGGAGGCGCGCGGACATGGCGCGCCCGACGTCGAACTTGCCGGCCCCGTCGGCGATCATGAACCCACCGAGGAAGAGGATGATGACCGGGCTGGCCAGTGCCCCGAAGTACTCCGAGGCCGCAGGTGACCCCTCGGGGACGGCCACGAGGCCGTCGGAGGAGATCAGGAGGACCTCCGCGAGGATGACCCCCATGGAGGTGGCCACCAGCGGGATCGCCTCGGTCACCCACAGGACGATGGCCGCCAGGAAGATCCCGAGCATGCGTTCGCCCTGGGGTTCCAGACCGGGGACGTCCATGACCAGTCCGCCGAGGAGGGCGAGTGCGGCGCCCAGCAGCCCGATGACCACGCGCGGGCGGGGGCGGCGGGAGTGCAGGTGCCTGCGCACCCTGTCGCGGCGCCGGATGCGCCCGGCCGGTGGGGCGGGTGGTGGTGGCACGAAGTGGCACACCTCTCGCTCGGGGTGACGTGGGTGGTTCCCACCTGCGATTCTACCGGGTCCTGCCGACTCACCGTGGGGGTTGGGGGCGGCAGAACGGGGTTCGGTGGGCCGGTCTCGGCGGGGGCCCACGAGGGCGCCTGCCCACACGGGATCCGTACCGTGCGCCGAGACCGACACAGGCACCCGTCTTCTTCAGCACACATCCCCGCGGCGGCCGACCCGCACCCGGGCCGTGACTGCCTAGACTCGCGGACATGGATGCTCCGCACGACAGGCGTCAGGGGAAGCGGATGGCCCTGCACACAGGGCGCCTGCGCACCGGCTGGGTCCGCCAGTTCTGCGCGGATGCCAATGACGGGATCATCGGCACGGCTGGTGTCCTCCAGGGCTTCTCGGGGGCAGGGGGCAGCAGTCACCTGCTCCTCGTCGCCTCCGTCACCACCATGATCGCGGGTTCCCTGGCCCTGTTCGGCACCACCTACGCCCAGGAGTCCGCCGAGCGCGATGCACAACTGCGCCTCATCGCCGAGGAGGCCGCCTCCCTCGTTGAGAATCCGACCGCCGAGGTCGAAGAACTCACGACCAGGTTCGTGGATCTCGGGGTCGCCCGCAAGCTCGCCCGCGAGGTCGCCGAGGACATGCACGAGCACGACCCGTTGGGAGCCCAACTGGACCAGGAGTACGGCATCCGTGAGCCGATGCCGCGCACGGGCCCCCTCTCCGGCGGGGTGCGCTCAGCCCTCGGCTATGCCCTGGGATCGACGCTGCCCCTGACCGTGCTGATCCTCTACCCCGCTGCCTGGGAGGCCCGAGCGCTGTTCGTCGCGGTCGTCCTGTCCCTGTGCGCCACATCCGTGCTCATCGCACTGTCCACTGGGAGCAGCGTCGTGCGAGCACTGGTGCGCACGGTGGGCATCGGCGTCGCGAGCATGCTCATCAGCTACGTGGCGGGCCTGGTCGTCTTCTGAGCGTAGGGCCCGCCGAGGAATCGATACCGAGCTGTGACATGACTCCCTCTGCGGAACGCGGTTGAAGAGCTACCCTAGTAGACGTAGTTTCACAGCTTCATTGCAGTACATGCGATTCCGTGGTGGTTGCAGGAGAGTGCGTGACTATACCGATCCCGACCGGGGTCGGGTTCCATCCCCTGCGCGGGGCTTCCAGTAAGGAAAGCGCTTCAATGACCACTGGTGTCGTCAAATGGTTCAACGCTGACAAGGGCTACGGATTCATCACCCCTGATGATGGTTCCGCCGACGTCTTCGCTCACTTCTCCAACATCGAGGCCAAGGGCTTCCGTTCCCTCGACGAGGGCGAGAAGGTCGAGTTCGAGATCACCCAGGGCCCCAAGGGCCTGCAGGCCGAGCACATCGGCAAGATCTGAGATCTTGTCGTCCACCGGCGTGAGCCGGTGACTTCGGTAGGAACGGCCCGGGACCTCTGGTCCCGGGCCGTTCCGCATGTCGGACGGATCACATCGACAGCCAGGGACCTTTGTCCTTACAATAGGGATGTCCTTCCGACACCGGAGGGAATCCACAGAGCCGTGCGGGTCGCGGCCCGGTGGGCCGCTCCTGCGCGACGCGATCGACAGGAGTCGACATGTCATCCCTCACCGCCCAGACGCGCGCCTTCCACGGGGCCTTCATCGCACCCGCAGCCGAGACCCACGCCTCGGAACTCACCCTCCGCACGACCGTCGCGCTGGTCCTGCTCGCCTTCGTCATCGCCGTCATCGGCGTCGTGGCCTGGCAGCCCGCAGTCATCATCACCGCGGGTCTCATGACCGCACTCACGGTTCCCTTCCTTGTGGCAACCTTCCTGGCGAGCCTGTCGACCAAGTGAGGGTCCCGCGCAGGCGCTGACCCCAACCGGGACGTGTGAGCCCGGGCCCCCGGCCCGATCCCCCGCCCCCCGACATCCCAGGTCGTGGCACATCGTGGTGCCACGACCTTTCCGTGTCTGTCCGGGTACCTCCCACCGGGATCGCCCGCCCACGTCCACCTCCGTGACAGCAAGGGCCCGACACCCTTCCCGCCCGGACTGCGGACGGATCGGACATCGGGCCCCGCTGTTGCCCGGGGACCTCCCCCGGGAGAGTGCTGAGGACGTCTCAGAGGGACATGTCCACCACTCCACGACCCTGGACCTCGCCGCGTCGCAGCAGGTCGTAGCCCTCGGCGACATCTTCCAGACGGAAGCGGCGGGTGACGATGTCCTGGTACCTGATCGTCCCCTCCGCCGCCATGCGCACGACCTCGGGGAGATCCTGGCGTGTGCGCGCACCGTAGGAGCCGATGATCGACTGCGAGCGGCGCACGGTGCGGTTGATCTCCACGTCCGCCGTCTGGACCCCCGCGCCGAGGCCGATGGGGACCATGCGGCCACCGTCCCGCAGTGACGCGAGCGCCGAGTTCCACGTCTGGGGGCGACCGAGCGCCTCGAAGGCGACATCCACTCCCGTCCCACCTGTCAGAGCGAACACGGCCTCACGCACGTCCTGGTCCAGGGAGTTCACGACATCGGTGGCGCCGAGCTCGCGCGCGGCCTCCAGCTTGTCGTCAGCGACGTCGATCGCGATGACCTGGCGTGCCCCGAACGCCCGCGCGATCTGGATGATGTTCGAGCCCACACCACCGGTGGCCACCACCGCCACCGTCTCGCCGTGGCGGAGGTCAGCGCCGTGGCGCACGGCTCCGTACGCAGTCATGGCAGCGCATCCGAGGATGGCACCGGCCCCGGGGTCGATGACAGCGGGCACCGGTGTGACCGAGGTCGAGGGGCTCACGCAGTACTCGGCCAGACCTCCCATGGAGTACATCGCGATCGGCGTGCCGT
>JBQEKJ010000149.1:0-6112 GCA_052103835.1 Pauljensenia sp. | reverse complement strand
CGAGCTGCCCGCCCGGATCGGGAACGCACTGCTGGAGTCGGCGCACCACGCCTTCGACTCGGGCACCATCCTGACGGGTTCCGTGGCGGCAGTCGTGATGGTGGTCGCAGCCGTCATGGCCCACTCCCTCATGCGACCACGCGCTTCCGCCGAGGCACGCCCCAACTGAAGCACGAGGCACGCCTCACCGGCGAAGGTGCGCCCCGGCGGACCCGTGAGTTGCCTTCGGAAGCGATCTGCCATCGAGCGTGGCAGGTGCAGCGGGGAGGAGCACCCAGTTGGCGATGGGGCGCCTGAGGCTTCGATCCCTGACGCCATGTCCATGTCAGGGTGTGCGCAGGACGGTGACGGGGTCCCGGTGGGCGGCCCACGCAGCAGGTGGGATGGTGGCCACGAGCGCCACGAGTGTGGTGAGGATGGTGACGGCCGCGGTGAAGTCCGCAGGTGGTGCGACGCCGCGTGTGGTGGACCAGATGAGTGCGCCCGTGCCACCGAGCACGGCTCCGAGGAGGGCTGGGCCGGTCGTGCGCAGGGTGGTGAGAGTGGTCAGGGCGCCGCGCGTGATGCCCAGGGCGCGCCGCCGCCCGAGATCCTTGCGGTGCAGGAGCACGTCGGTGAGGGAGACGATGGCCACGAAGAAGGCTCCCGCTCCCAGGATGAGGAGGAGGGTGGCCCGGTTTCCGGCTGCGATCTGGCCGGTGAGGAGTTGGCTGGTCATGGCGATCCCCTGGGGGGAGTCGACCTGGATCTGGGTGGGGTCCGAGGTGCCGATCATGGCGAGGACGGCCCGTTGGGTGGCTGGCACGTGCGCGATGTCGTCGATGATGACACGCAGTTGCCGGTAGTCGGTGTCGGGTCCGGCCTGGATGATCACTCCGGCGTCGAGGTCCTCGAATCCGGGAGCGGTGGTCCCCTCGGCGACGAGGGGGTACTGCAGGATCTGGTCGGACTGGACCCAGCCTGCCGGTGTGCCCAGGCGCAGCGTGTCCATCACAGTGGCCGAGGTGATTCCCTCCCCGGCCTGGGGGGCGCGCCCGCGGGTGAGGTGGGTGACGAGGGCGGGGTCGGAGACCTCCCAGGCGGGGACCTTCTGGGAGCCGGGGATGGCGCCGTTGGAGACATCGAGTGGTGTGGACAGGGCGACGGCCTGTTCCACTCCGGAGGTGTCGCGCACCAGGGCGAGCAGGGCAGGGGTGATGAGCCCATGTCCGAGGGAGTCGGTGATGGTGAGGGCCCGGGCTCCTGCCAGGTCGAGTTGCTCGCGGATGTCGCGGTCGCGAGCGGCGGCCTGGCCGACCGTGGTCAGTGCCGAGACGCTCATCGCGGCGGTGACGAGCACGATGAGGGCGGAGGGGATCTTCTGTGCCCAGGCGGAGCGCAGGGCCTCTCGCAGCAGGGACCAGGGGCTCACAGGGCCACCACCTCGTCGGCGTGTTCGAGGACGAAGGGGTCGTGGGTGGCGATGATGACGGTGCATCCCGAGCGCGCTGTCGAGCTGAGGGTCTCCAGGACCGCCTCGGCATTGGAGCGGTCGAGGTTGCCGGTGGGCTCATCGGCCAGCACCACGCCGGGATCGACCAGGAGGGCTCGGCACACCGCCACGCGCTGGGCCTGTCCGCCGGAGATCTGGGTGGGTGTGGAGCGGGCGTACTCGCTCAGCCCGAACTGGTCCAGCAGGTCCAGGCCACGTTCGCGCCAGTGCCCCTGGGGGCCCCCGGCGTACAGACCCGGTTCGCTCACGCACTCCCAGATGGTGCGGGTGGGGTCCAGTTGGGAGTCCTGGAACACGAATCCCAACCGTGTGGCGCGCAGGTGTGAGCGCTGCGCGTCGGGGGCGGCACCCACGTCGCGCCCATCGAGGATGACCTTCCCACCCCCGGGTGTCAGCATGAGACCGAGCACGTACAGGAGCGTGGACTTCCCGCGTCCCGATGCGCCGGTCAGTGCGGTCACCGCGCCTGGGGCGAAGGCGTGGGTGAGGTGGTCGAACAGTTCGGGGGTGTCCCTGCGGTAGCGGAAGGTGAGGTCCTCGACCTCCAGTGCGGTGTCCATGTCACTGCCCCGACTGGGTTCCGGACTGGTCTCCTGTGGGGGAGTCCGTCGAGGTACCGGACTCGCCGCCCTCCCCGGTGGAGGTGTCCGCGACGGTCTGGGTGGTGGAGGCGAAGACCTGGACGACCTCCCCGGCGGAGACGCCTGTGACCACGGCGAGACCATCCAAGGAGGCCAGGACCGTCACCTCGCGGTCTGACACCGTCCCATCGGCCCCCACCACGCTCACGCTGACCGTGCCGTCGGGCTGGGTGCGCAGCGCCGCCACCGGCACGGCCGGCCCCTTCTGGGGGGCGACCACTTGGACCTTGGCCGCCAGGTAGGACTTCTCGGTCCTGGGCAGCACCGCGCATTCCCCACCACACACCACCCCACCGTCGGGGGACGTCAGGGTGAGGTTCACACTCCCCTGGGCGTCATCACGCTGGAACCCCGAGATCACCGCCGGCCACACCTGGTCCTCGTAAGTGACTTCCACGCTCGACGTGGAGGGAATCGCCCGCGCCTGAGCCTCATTGACCTCGAGGGCGAACGAGGGCGATCCAGCAGCCTGGGAGACCACATCCTCATCGCCCTGGAGCACCAGTCCCGGCCGGGCAACCGTGGAGTCCACGAACAACGACGCCGGAAGATCCTCCACCGCCACCAACTCCCCCAACGCCACCTGACCACTCTGGGTGGTCCCCAGGTCCTTCTGCCACGCCTTCACCGCAGACTCGGTCCAGGAGTCGAACACCTCATCCGCTGTCCCCAAGTACCCCAGGTCGACCAGGGCTTGCTCCAGTTGGGCCACGTCGATCCCCCGTTCACCCACCACCAAATCCCGGTAGAACGGGGTCGAGCCCTTCACCACACGCACCGGTGTCCCCGCCACCGCGTACAGGGCATCCCCTTGGTGGAACTCCGCGGCATCACTGACCGTCGTGACGACTCCCGTCAAGAGGTTCGCGGCCAAGGGCACCTGGTCCTGGGTGACCGTCACGTTGAGGGTGAACGCTCGCCCGATCTCCTGCTCACTCACCGTCACCGTCACCAGCTGGTCCGACTGCGCCTCCTCCGCGGATCCACCCACCGCCACCACGCGGCCCGCCCAGAAGGCGACACTCAGCATGACGACCACCGCCAGGATGCTCCCCACCACCACCCACGGCTTCCGGTCTCCCCGCCCCGCAGCAGTGTCAGCACTCATCCGCCACCCCTTTGTCGTTCCGCCCCATCATCACACGCGATGTCCTCGAGAAGGCCCCGCAATGAAGCAGCCCCACCTAGCATCCTCTAGTGGTATCTTCAGTGAACCTGTTCCATCATGAGACGGAGTTCACAATGAACACACATCTCAAGCGCGGTGCGGCCGCAGTTGCCTTGACCGCGGCACTGATTGCATCAGCGAACCCGGCGTTCGCTTTGACCGAGAGCGGTTCTCAAAGTTGTGGTTCTGGTGCTCGCGTGGGGGTTGTAGGACAGCAGCAGACTCTTGCTGTGTTGACCCTCAAGGTCGGCGGACTCACTCTGTACCAGAGCGCGAGCAACTACACGGCCAAGGCGGTGTCGACCTCGGTCCAATCAGGGACGTGGAGTGCGGCATCGAACTCTCTCCTGCTTTCGGGCACCTACCCCTTCTGCCAGGGAACTCTGTGAGACGTCTTCTGCAAGCAGTTGCCGTTGGTTTCTCATTCTGTACGGTCGCGACATTGGTGAGCGCCTGTTCAGCCGACACCGGCCAAAGCAACTCCGCAGAAGGTTCCGGCGCAGCCAGTAGTTCACAGGCAGCGCCGGAGGCGTCGTGGACCCCGAGCGTCCACATCAAGGCGCGTGCCTTCACCCAAGAGGAGTCCATGGCTCTCCGGCAGGAGTATCTGGACAGCTACGCCGAGGACCGCGGAATCACCAATCCGCCCACCGTTGACGTGGAGCGGTGGGTGACAGCGGATGAGGACGCAGCAGTGCAGGCCCAGTGCCTGACTGAACAGGGTTTTCCCGCCAAAGTGGTGATGAATGGGGTCTCCTTTGATCCACCGATCCCGGAGTCCCAGGACGCGGCCTTGGCCCTCGCGACCTACACCTGCCTGGCGCGCTTCCCCAAGGAGGCCAAGTACCTCGCCCCTCCGACGGACGAGCAATACGGCGTCCTCTACGACTACTGGACCCAGTACTACATCCCCTGCGCCAAGAGCCATGGCATTGATGTCTCCAACGGGGAGATCCCCACCAGGGAGGCCTTCATCGCCCGCTGGCGGGACACCACTTCGCAGGACCCGAAATGGACACCCGACCTGGCGACCACGACCGCCGGGGACGGGACCCTGACTGAGGTCTGCCCCTCCATGCCCCCCAGCGACGCCTTCTACGGCTGACAGGAAACACTTTCCAGGAAGGTCGTCCCAACATCCCTGACCGCCTGCTGTCCCGCACCTTTCACTCCGGGCACCGCCGTGGACCAGTAGGTGAACACAACCCACGGATCCGCCACGACACAGGACCCGCGAGGCCGCCGTCCGGCACAGCACCGTGCGCGTCGCCCCGCGATGCGCCCCGACGCCGACCTCGCCGCCCCGACCCGCGAACCGCCGCCCCCCCCGATCACTCAGGAGCGCGAAGAGGTGGGCTCCGCCCTCGTGAACCCCCGACCGTCCGGCGCTGTGGCGGCACACGTGCGCACCAGGCGCAGGACGTACTCAAGTTTGCCGACGACACCGTCGGGGATGGTGAAGGGGTAGAGGTCGCGCTTGCCCATGGCGCGGTTGACCTCGTTCAGCGCGGCGGCCAGAGGCATCCAGCGCTGCAGGACCTGGCCCATGTCCGCATCCTGCAGCGGATCGAGGCGGGGGAGCGAGACCATGGCGGCTGCGACCTCGGGGGGCCAGTCCCCGGGGATCGACGGCATCCGGATGCCGTGCGCGGCCGCCGTCTGCAGCGTGTCCGTGATGTGCAGGAAGTGCGCGAAGGTCTCGGCGAAGTCCTCCCAGGGATGGGTGGTGGCGTACTGGGAGATGTAGGAGTCCTGCCACGGTGTCCCCGCGCCGTCCTGCTCGTAGTGCGCGTCGAGGGCCGCGCCGTAGTCCTGGCGCTCGTCCCCGAAGATCTGGCGGAACTCCGTCAGCAGCTCCTCGTCGGGGGAGACCAGCGCCTGCCAGTAGTAGTGGCCGATCTCGTGGCGGAAGTGGCCGAGCATCGTGCGGTACTGCTCGTCGAGCAGGGCTCGCAGGGCCTCGCGGTGGGAGTCCTGGGCTTCGGTGATGTCGATGGTGATCACGCCGTTGAGGTGGCCGATCATGACCTTCTTGTCGTCCGTGGATGCGTCGAGGTCGAAGGCGAGGCCACCGTCGGGCCTGTCGCGGTGGCTGACGATGGGGAGCCCCAGGTCGTCGAGCTGGTGGACCAGCCGTCGCACGGCGATGCCCGTGTCGCGCAGGTATCCGCGCACCTTCTCATCGACGACGTCGGGGATGCTGCGCACCAACAGGCAGGCATCGCAGAGGTCCGACTCCCCGGAGCACGCCCAGTTGCAGCCGATGGCGTGGTTGCGGCACCGTCGCCACGGGGTGCCGTCCCCGTCCGTCCACACCGCATCGACGAGGGCGACCATGGCGTGCTCGGCCCGGGAGAAGGAGAGTTCCACGCCGCAGTTGACGCAGGCGTCGTTGTCGAAGTAGACGATGTGCTGGCAGCGGGGACACTGGAAGAGCTTCACGGGGCCTCCATCTCGGATGGGACTTGTCGGTTGTGAGGGACCTGTCGGTCGTCGGGGGCGTGGGGGCGTGGCCAGCCGCTGCGGGTGGAGGCACAGTGGTCACGAGAGGTGCACCGAGGTGCAGCGTGCATCGGGCAGACGCAACGGCGGGGACAGGACAAGATGAGCCGCCCTCGTACCCTCTTCCCTCACGCTACCCCCACGTGGTGCTCCCGCCCTCAGGATGCGAGGTGGGGGAGCTCCTCCAGCCTCCGGGTGTCCAGGCGAACAGCCGCCGAGCCCAGGTGCTCACGAGGACGGACTTCGCGGGTGGAACAGGACGGACTTCGCCGAGGGTGGGACGGTGCGGGGCCGGGAGGGTGGGATCGC
>JBQEKJ010000148.1:0-6143 GCA_052103835.1 Pauljensenia sp. | reverse complement strand
CAGGAAGCGGTCGACGAGCAGGGGCCCCCGGGAGAAGAGGACCTCGATGTCGGGACGGTCGAGGTAGTCCGCCAGGCCCTCGGCGTCGTTGACGACCTCCATACCGCGCCCACCCAGCACGAAGGAGGGACGCACCAGCACCGGGTACCCGACCTCCTCGGCGACGGCCTGGACCTGATCGGTGGTGTGGGCGACGCCGTGGGCGGGGGCGGGCAGGTCGGCCTCAGCCAGCACACGGCCGAACTCCTCGCGGTCCTCGGCCAGGTCGATCGAGGCGGGGCTGGTGCCCAGGATGGGGACACCTGCGGCCTCCAGGTCGGCCGCCAGGGAGAGGGGTGTCTGCCCGCCGAGTTGGACGAGCATCCCGGCCACGGGACCCGCCTCGCACTCCGCGCGGTACACCTCCAGGACGTCCTCCAGGGTGAGGGGCTCGAAGTAGAGACGGTCGGAGATGTCGTAGTCGGTGGAGACGGTCTCCGGGTTGCAGTTGACCATGACGGTCTCGTAGTGCCCGCGCAACGCCAGGGCCGCGTGCACGCAGGAGTAGTCGAACTCGATGCCCTGACCGATGCGGTTGGGGCCCGCGCCCAGGATGATGACGGCCTCCCGTTCGCGCGGGGCCACCTCGCTCTCCTGGTCGTAGGAGGAGTAGTGGTAGGGGGTCCGCGCGGCGAACTCCGCGGCACAGGTGTCCACCGTCTTGTAGACGGGGCGCACCCCGAAGGCGCGACGCACCTCGCGCACCGTCGTCTCCGAGAGGCCACGGATGCGGGCGAGCTGCGCGTCGGAGAAGCCGTGCCGCTTGGCCTCCACCAGCACGTCCCGGGTCAGCGCCGGGGCGGAGGCGACACGGTCGGCCACCTCCTGGAGCAGGAACATCTGGTCGAGGAACCAGGGGTCGATGGCCGTGGAGGCGTGGAGCTGCTCCGGTGTCGCACCACCCCGGATCGCCTGCTGGACCTGGACGAGCCGCCCCTCGGTGGGGGTGGCCGCGGCGGCCACCAGCTCCCGCGTCTGCTCAGGTGTGGGGACGGGACCGTCCCAGTGGAACTGGACCCCGACCTTGTCGATGGAGCGCAGGGCCTTCTGGAGGGCCTCCGTGTAGTTGCGCCCGATCGCCATCGCCTCCCCGACAGCCTTCATGGAGGTGGTCAGCGTGGGGTCGGCCTCCGGGAACTTCTCGAAGGTGAAGCGCGGGACCTTGACCACGACGTAGTCCAGGGTCGGCTCGAAGGAGGCGGGGGTGGAGCCGGTGATGTCGTTGGGGATCTCGTCCAGCGTGTACCCGGTGGCCAGTCGCGCGGCGATCTTGGCGATGGGGAAACCCGTCGCCTTGGACGCCAGCGCGGAGGAGCGGGAGACCCGGGGGTTCATCTCGATGACGATGATCCGACCGGTGCCCGGGTGCACGGCGAACTGGATGTTGCACCCACCCGTGTCGACGCCCACCGCACGGATGATGGCAATACCGATGTCACGCAGGCGCTGGAGTTCGCGGTCGGTCAGTGTGAGTGCGGGGGCGACAGTGATGGAGTCACCGGTGTGCACACCCACGGGATCCACGTTCTCGATCGAGCAGACGACCACCACATTGTCGGCGCGGTCGCGCATGAGCTCGAGCTCGTACTCCTTCCACCCCAGGATCGACTCCTCCAGGAGGACCTCGGTGGTGATGGAGGCAGAGAGGCCCGCCCCCGCGATGCGGTCGAGTTCCTCGGGCGTGTAGGCGATACCGGAACCCAGACCGCCCATGGTGAAGGAGGGGCGCACGACCAGCGGGTACCCGAGGTCCTCGGCTGCCGCGTGGCACTCCTCCAGGGTGTGGGCGATGTGGGAGCGGGCACACTCCGCCCCGCAGGCCTCGACGATCCCCTTGAACTCCTCGCGGTCCTCGCCCGCCCGGATGGCGTCGATGGAGGCGCCGATCAGCTCGACACCGAAGTGCTCCAGGACCCCGCGCTCCGCCAGGGCGATGGCGGTGTTGAGGGCCGTCTGCCCACCCAGCGTCGGCAGGAGCGCGTCGGGGCGCTCCTTCTCGATGATGGAGGTCACGACATCGGGGGTGATCGGCTCCACGTAGGTGGCATCCGCCATCTCGGGATCGGTCATGATGGTGGCCGGGTTGGAGTTGATGAGGATGACCCGCAGGCCCTCCTCGCGCAGCACCCGGCACGCCTGGGTGCCCGAGTAGTCGAACTCGCATGCCTGCCCGATGACGATGGGGCCAGAGCCGATGACGAGGACGGACCTCAGGTCGGTGCGCCTGGGCATCAGTGGGCCTCCTTGTGGGTGCGGACCATGTCCACGAACCGGTCGAAGAGGTGCTCGCCGTCATGTGGGCCGGCGGCGGCCTCGGGGTGGAACTGGACGGAGAAGGCGGGGATGTCGAGGGCACGCAGTCCCTCCACCACCCCGTCGTTGAGGTCGATGTGGGAGACCTCCACGCGGCCGTAGCGCCCCTCCTCGAAGGGGGCGGTCGAGGCCCGCCCGGTCGGGGCGTCCACGGCGAACCCGTGGTTGTGGGCGGTGATCTCCACGCGCCCGGTCTCGGCATCGCGCACGGGTTGGTTGACGCCGCGGTGGCCGAAGTCCAGCTTGTAGGTGCCGTACCCGAGGGCGCGGCCGAAGAGCTGGTGACCGAAGCAGATCCCGAAGAAGGGCGTGCCGGAGTCCAGCACCCCACGCAGCAGTTCCGTCTCGCGCTGGGCACTCGCCGGGTCACCGGGACCGTTGGAGAAGAACACCCCGTCGGGGTGCAGTTCCTGGAGCTGGGCCAGCGAGATGGTCACGGGCACGACCACGACCTCCACACCGCGGGCGGAGAGCTGCTCGGGGGTGCGGGCCTTGATGCCCAGGTCCACGGCCACGATGCGGGCCAGTGGCTCCTTGCCCTCGAAGTCGCCGGCGGGTGCCACCGTGTACGCGTCGGGCGTGGTGACCTCCCCCGCCAGCGCAGCCCCGACCATCTGGGGCTGGTCGTTGACGATGGCGACCAGTGCCTCGCGGGCCTGGTCGCTGAGGTGCTCCGCACCTGCGGGCAGTGCCTCCCCGGAGAAGATCCCGGCCCGCATCGCACCGTGTGAGCGGATGTGGCGGGTGATGGCACGGGTGTCCACATCGCTGATGCCGACGACGTCCTGTGCGACGAGCTCGTCCTCCAGCTCACGCCGGGAGCGCCAGTTCGAGGCGCGTCGGGCGGGGTCGCGGACCACGAAGCCTGCGACCCAGATCCGCCCGGACTCCGGGTCCTCGTCGTTGACCCCGGTGTTGCCGATGTGGGGCGCCGTCATGACGACGATCTGGCGGTGGTAGGAGGGATCCGTCAGGGTCTCCTGGTAGCCGGTCATCCCGGTGGAGAAGACGATCTCACCCAGGGTGCGCCCTCGTGCCCCCCATGCCGAACCGCGGAAGACGGACCCGTCCTCCAGCACGAGCAGGGCCAGTTCCTCAGTCACGAGCGTTCCTCCTTCGCCACGGGCACGCCCTCGACAACGGTGCGCTCCCCGAGATGGATCGTGTGCCAGACCCTACCCGGCAGCTCCAGGCCGGCGTAGGGCGTGTTCGACGACCGGGACCACTGCGCCCGGGGGTCGACCACCCGCCGCACGGAGTGGTCCACGAGGGAGATGTTCGCAGGTGAGCCGACCTGCAGCCCCTGTCCCTGCGAGGAGACCCTCCCGATGCGCGCAGGCGCCGTGGACATGGTGCGCGCGACGTCCGCCCACGTCATCCTCCCGGTCTCCACCATGGTGGAGATGACGATGGGCAGGGCGGTCTCCAGACCCGTCATGCCGAAGGCGCCGGCCTGCCACTCGCAGTCCTTGGACTCCAGCGGGTGGGGGGCGTGGTCGGTGCCGACGACGTCAATGGTGCCGTCGGCGAGTCCCTCGCGCACGGCCTCGACGTCCTCGGCCGTGCGCAGCGGCGGGTTCACCTTGTAGACCGGGTCGTAGGACCGGGCCTCCTCCTCGGTGAGGAGCAGGTGGTGGGGGGTCACCTCGGCGGTGACCTGGACGCCCATGCGCTTCCCCCAGCGGATCAGGTCCACCGAGCCCGCCGTGGAGAGGTGGCACACGTGCAGGCGGGACCCGACGTGCTTGGCCAGCAGGATGTCGCGGGCGATGACCGCCTACTCCGCGACGGCGGGCCATCCGGCCAGGCCGAGTTCGCCCGACAGCGGCGACTCGTTCATCTGTGCCCCATCGGTGAGCTCGGGGTCCTGGGAGTGCTGGGCGACGACCCCGTCGAAGGCCTTGACGTACTCCAGGGCGCGGCGCATGAGCACCGGGTCGGAGACACAGCGCCCGTCGTCGGAGAACATGCGCACGCGGGCGCGGGAGTTGGCCATCGCACCCATGGCGGCCAGGTGCTCCCCGCGCAGCCCCTGGGTGACCGCACCCACTGGGCGCACCTCCACCCAACCGGCCTCACGGCCCAGTTCCCAGACCTGGTCGACCACGGAGGCCGTGTCGGCGACGGGGGTCGTGTTGGCCATGGCGTGGACGCAGGTGTAGCCGCCCACGGCGGCCGCGCGGGTGCCCGTGTACACGGTCTCCGCGTCCTCCTGACCCGGCTCCCTCAGGTGGGTGTGTGGGTCGACGAGGCCGGGCAGGGCGACGAGCCCGTCGGCGTCGATGACCTCGGCGTCGTGGGCGTCGGTGGCGGCGTCCGCGCCGAGGGCCACGATGGTTCCCCCTCGCACGAGGACGTCACCGCGTCCCTCCCCCACCAGGTCGGCGGAACGGATGAGGAGGTCACGGGAAGCGGAAGCAGATGCGGTGGGAGCGTTCGGGTCAGTCACGGGAGGATCCTTCCGGCGCGAGCAGCAGGTAGAGGGCGGCCATGCGCACGGAGACGCCGTTGGCCACCTGTTCGACGACGACGGAGCGCGGCGAGTCGGCGGCCTCCGCGCAGATCTCCAGGCCCCGGTTCATGGGACCGGGGTGCATGACCACGGTGTGGTCCCCCAGGCGCCGGAAGCGCTGGACGTCCAGGCCGTAGGCCGCGTGGTACTCCCCCGGTGAGGGGAAGAACCCGCCCCCCGCCGCGCTCATGCGCTCACGCTGGACGCGCAGCATCATGACGGCGTCCGCGTCCTGCTCGAGGGCGTGGTCGAGGTCGTAGTCGACCTCGCAGGGCCACAGCTCCACCCCCACCGGCAGCAGGGTCGGGGGTGCCACCAGGGTCACCCGCGCCCCCAGCAGGGTGAGCAGGTCCACATTGGAGCGCGCCACACGGGAGTGCAGCACGTCCCCGACGATGACCACGTGCGCCCCGGCCAGGTCCGTGCCGGGGGCGACCGGCTCGCCACCGGGCACGTCGGGGGTTGAGGTGCCGGCGGTTCCTGCGCCGTTCCCGCCCTCGTCGGCGCCTCTGCGCAGGTGTCGGCGCAGCGTCATGGCGTCCAGCAGCGCCTGTGTGGGGTGCTGGTGGGTGCCGTCCCCGGCGTTGAGGACCGGCAGGTCGATCCACCCGGCGTGGGCCAGTCGGTGGGCGGCACCCGAGGAGGAGTGCCGCACGACGACCGCGTCGGCCCCCATGGCCTGCAGGGTGAGCGCGGTGTCCTTCAACGACTCCCCCTTGGAGACGCTGGAGCCCTTCGCGGAGAAGCTGATGACGTCGGCCGAGAGACGCTTCGCGGCAGCCTCGAAGGAGAGCCGGGTGCGCGTCGAGTCCTCGAAGAAGAGGTTGACGACGGTGCGTCCGTGCAGGGTGGGGAGCTTCTTGACGCGCCGCGACTGGGTGGCGGCCATGGCCTCGGCGGTGTCAAGGATCTGGAGTGCCTCGCGGTAGTCGAGGTCACGGATGGAGATCAGGTGGTCCAGGGACATCTCAGGCCTTCCTCCCCAGCAGCACGGCGTCGCGCCCGTCGGTCTCGGTGAGCAGGATGGTCACCGTCTCCTGACGAGAGGTCGGCAGGTTCTTGCCGACGTAGTCGGGCCGAATGGGCAGCTCGCGGTGCCCACGGTCCACGAGGACCGCGAGCTGCACGGAGGCCGCCCGCCCGATCCCGGAGAGAGCGTCGAGTGCGGCCTTGATTGTACGTCCCGTGTAGAGCACGTCGTCCACCAGGACGACGGTGCGCCCGTCGATCCCGCGTGGGGGGACCTCGGTGGGGTGGGGGGTGCGCAGGGGGTGGTGGG